>CAYTSJ010000008.1:4198-16451 GCA_964440385.1 uncultured Pusillimonas sp.
CTAACGCCGCTTTGGCACCCTCGCCGCAAGCAATAATGATTTGCTTGTAAGGTACGGTGGTGACGTCGCCGGCGGCAAAGACACCCGGCACGGAAGTCTGGCCTTTGGCATCCACTTCAATTTCACCATGACGCGACAGATTGAGCGTACCTTTAAGCCATTCGGTGTTGGGTACCAAACCGATCTGGATGAACACCCCTTCAAGGTCAAGCTTTTTAGATTCGCCCGACTTGCGATCGGTGTAAACCAGACCATTGACCTTTTTGCCATCGCCGGTAATTTCGGTCGTTTGTGCCGATACGATGATGTCTACGTTGGCCAAGCTGCGCAATTTGCGCTGCAATACCGCATCAGCCCGCAACTCATCACCGAATTCGATCAGGGTCACATGAGCAACGACACCCGCCAGGTCGATGGCTGCTTCAACACCCGAGTTACCGCCACCAATGACGGCAACACGCTTGCCTTTGAACAAAGGACCATCACAGTGCGGGCAGTAAGCAACCCCCGCATTACGGTATTCTTTCTCGCCAGGCACATTGATGTCGCGCCAGCGTGCACCGGTAGCCAAAATGACAGACTTGCTCTTCAGGGTAGCGCCGTTTTCGAGATGAACTTCAACCATGTCACCAGGCACCAGCTTGACAGCACGCTGAAGATTCATGATGTCAACGTCATACGCCTTGACGTGCTCTTCCAATGCCGCCGCGAAACGCGGACCTTCAGTTTCTTTCACAGAAATAAAGTTTTCAATCGCCATGGTGTCAAGCACCTGACCCCCAAAGCGCTCGGCCACAACACCCGTACGGATACCTTTGCGCGCGGCATACACTGCCGCAGCGGCCCCAGCAGGCCCACCACCTACGACCAGGACATCGAAGGCCTCTTTCTTGGCCAGCTCGCCAGCCTTGCGGGCGCTGGCGCCAGTATCCAGCTGGGCCAGAATCTCTTCAACGCTGGAACGCCCCTGACCGAACTTCTCGCCATTGAGGTACATCGTCGGTACAGACATGATCTGACGCTGGTCAACTTCGGCCTGATACAAGGCGCCGTCAATGGCAACGTGACGGATGCGCGGGTTAATGATCGACATCACGTTCAGCGCCTGCACCACATCGGGACAGTTCTGGCACGACAACGAGAAATAAGTTTCGAAACTGTAATCACCCTCAAGGTTGCGAATCTGCTCGATGACCGCTTCGTCAAGCTTGATAGGATGCCCGCCGACCTGGAGCAAAGCCAGCACCAGGGAGGTAAATTCGTGCCCCATGGGAATACCCGCAAATGTAACGCTGATATCTGTACCCACGCGAGCGATACTAAAGGAAGGCTTGCGCTGCGAGCCATCAGTGCCCTGAACCAGAGAAACCTTGTCCGACATGGCGGCAATCTCTTGCAGTAGTTCGTGCAGTTCACGCGATTTGGCGCTGTCGTCAAGATGCGCAGTGATCTCGATCGGCAGAGTGATGCGTTCCATGTACGACTGTAACTGGGCTTTGATGCTGGCTTCTAACATGACAATAACCTTCTGTAAAAATTGTAATTCGGGTCAGCAACAACCCGATTTTTGGCCGGGTTGTTGCTTGCAGTAGTGACGCCCGTTTCAGCAGGCGAATACTACGTGTTGATACTTCACTGACTTAGATCTTGCCGACCAGGTCCAGCGAAGGCTTCAATGTTTCAGCGCCTTCTTCCCACTTGGCAGGACATACTTCACCGGGGTGAGCAGCAATGTACTGAGCGGCTTTGACTTTACGCAGCAGTTCAGAAGCTTTTCGGCCGATACCGTTGTCGTGCACTTCCATGACCTTGATTTCGCCTTCGGGGTTAACCACGAACGAACCACGCAGTGCCATGCCTTCTTCTTCGATCAGAACTTCGAAGTTACGGGCCAGAACTTGTGTGGGGTCACCCAGCATGGGGTACTGAACTTTGCCAATGGCGGCAGAGGTGTCGTGCCAGGCTTTGTGCGAGAAGTGGGTGTCGCAAGAAACTGCGTAAACTTCAACGCCCAGTTTCTGGAATTCAGGGTACAGGTCAGCCAGGTCTTCCAGTTCTGTGGGGCAAACGAATGTGAAGTCAGCGGGGTAAAAAACAAAAACGGACCATTTACCTTTTACGGAAGCGTCGGTGACGTCAAAGAATTTGCCATTCTGGTAAGCCGTGCTTTTGAAGGGTTTGATTTTGGTGTTGATCAAGGACATCTTTGTTTCCTCTGTTGTGGTTGAAAAGTGAATATGTTGTCAGTATAGGTATGCGCTTTCGATTTGTAAAATTGATTGATTTAATAGCATCAGTAAATTTTACCTATCGGTAAAGCAAACAACTACCTGACCTCTATATCGGGGCTACCCAGGCTAAATCAAGCCCGTCGCCCGGCTAGCCCGCTCAAAGCACAAGATAACCTGCGCTAAAATAAAAGGCTATCGTACAGAATAATGATTTCAGGAAAATTATGGAAGCCGAACGCCTTAACCAGTTGATTGCCCGCATCGAAGACTACGACGAGCGTCAACACGCTCTTCGGGGGTATCTTTGACTACGCTGGCAAAGCTGACCGCCTGCAGGTGGTCAACGCCGAGCTGGAAAGCCCCGATGTCTGGAATGACCCCAAACACGCTCAAGACCTGGGCCGCGAGAAAAAAAGCCTAGAAAATGTTGTTGGCACGCTGACGGAAATCGGCAGCGGTGTTGAAGAGGCGCGCGAACTTTTCGAACTGGCCGCCGCTGACAACGATGACGCGACCCTTGAAGCCATCGAGCAAGACTGCCAAAGCCTGGGCGAAAAACTTGAAGCCCTCGAGTTCCGGCGCATGTTTAACAATCCTGCCGATCCGCTCAACTGCTTTATTGATATTCAGGCGGGCGCTGGCGGCACCGAAGCCCAGGACTGGGCCTCTATTTTGCTGCGCCAGTACTTGCGCTATTGCGAACGCAAAGGGTTCAAAACCGAAGTCCTGGAAGAGTCTCCGGGCGACGTCGCCGGCATCAAATCGGCCACCATCAAAGTCGAAGGTGATTACGCCTTCGGGTTCCTGCGCACCGAGTCCGGCGTGCATCGTCTGGTTCGTAAAAGCCCTTTCGATTCGGCCAATGGCCGTCACACGTCGTTTGCCAGCCTTTTTGCCTACCCCGAGGTTGATGACTCGATCGAAATCGAGATCAACCCCGCTGACTTGCGTGTTGATACCTACCGCGCCAGTGGTGCCGGTGGTCAGCACATCAACAAAACCGACTCTGCGGTACGTATTACCCACATGCCCAGCGGTATTGTGGTGCAGTGCCAGAACGACCGTTCACAGCACCGCAACCGTGCCGAGGCCATGCAAATGCTGAAGTCGCGCTTGTACGAACTTGAAATGCGCCAGCGCATGGCCGAGCAACAAAAAATGGAAGACGCCAAAACCGATGTGGGCTGGGGTCACCAGATTCGCTCTTATGTGCTTGACCAAAGCCGCATCAAAGATTTGCGTACAGGCGTTGAAATTTCGAACACCCAAAAAGTGCTCGATGGCGACCTTGACCCTTTCATTCAGGCCAGCTTGAAGCAAGGGGTTTAATGCCCCCGGGGCACTTAATCGCGGCCCCGTCCTGACCTTTCTGTTTTTAATCCGTTTTATCCCGCCGAATTTACCGCTTCGGTAACCCTGATCAAATTCATCCATGAACAATACGCCCACTCCTGCTGTTGCCGCCGACGAAAATCACCTGATTGCAGAGCGCCGCAGCAAGCTGGCCAGGCTGCGCTCGGAAGGCGTTGCCTACCCGAATGACTTTGTCCCGCAAGATCGTGCCGCAGACCTGCATAATGCTTGCGAAGAACTTGATAAAGAAGCCCTGGAAGAACTGGCCAAACCTGCCAGCGTGGCGGGTCGAATGATGCTGAAACGGGTCATGGGTAAAGCCAGCTTCGCCACATTGCAAGATGCCACCGGCCGAATCCAGATTTACCTCGACAAGAATGGCATTGGCGATGAGGTTTACGAAGACTTCAAGACCTGGGACATCGGTGACATCATCGCGGTTGAAGGTGTCATGTTCAAAACGAACAAGGGCGAATTGTCGGTACGTGCAAGCCAGATCCGCTTGCTGTCCAAGTCGCTGCGCCCCTTGCCCGACAAATTTCATGGGGTCACCGACCAGGAACTGCGCTATCGGCAGCGCTACGTTGACCTGATCATGAATGAAGAAACGCGCCAAACCTTCATGGCACGCAGCAAGGCCATTGCCCGCATGCGTCAGTACATGGTTGACGAAGGGTTCATGGAAGTTGAAACGCCCATGCTGCACCCTATTCCAGGTGGGGCAGCAGCCAAGCCGTTCATCACCCACCACAATGCGCTCGACATGGAAATGTACCTGCGCATTGCCCCTGAGTTGTACCTGAAGCGTCTGATTGTGGGTGGTTTCGAGCGTGTTTTCGAGCTCAACCGGAATTTCCGCAACGAGGGCGTCAGCCCGCGTCACAATCCGGAATTCACCATGATGGAGTTCTATGCCGCGTACACCAATTACCATTGGCTGATGGACTTCACCGAAAACCTGATTCGTCAGGCCGCCATTGCCGCAACGGGCAGTGCTGTCTTGTCGTACCAGGATCACCCTCTTGACCTCGGTCAGCCTTTCGATCGTCTGACCATCGTTCAGGCCATTATGAAGTACGTTCCCGGCTTCACCGAAGCGCAGTTAAATGACCACGAATTCCTGCGCGCCGAACTGAAAAAACGCCGCGTTGATATCAACAGCCCTACCCTTGCCCGTGCAGGGACGGGTGCCCTGCAACTGGCCCTGTTCGAGGAAACCGCCGAGTCGTTGTTGTGGAATCCAACGTTCATCATCGACTACCCGATTGAAGTATCCCCATTGGCACGCGCTTCTGATGCACGCCCGGAAATCACCGAACGCTTCGAACTGTTCATCACAGGCCGTGAAATCGCCAACGGTTTCTCTGAACTGAACGACCCCGAAGACCAGGCTGCCCGGTTCCACGCTCAGGTCGAAGCCAAGCACGCCGGTGACGAAGAAGCCATGTTCTTTGATGCCGACTATATTCGTGCGCTTGAATACGGTATGCCCCCCACCGGTGGTTGCGGTATTGGCATCGATCGTCTGATCATGCTGCTGACAGACAGCCATACCATCCGTGATGTCCTGCTGTTCCCGCATTTGCGCCGCGAAGACTGACACTGTTGGGGTAATGAACATTGCCCCGCTTTCTGCGCTGGCAGACACAAACCTGCACCCATAAACACAGAGCCCCAAAATCTGGTCATCGACCAAATTTTGGGGCTCTGGTTCTGTGCAAGGACAGTCTGGCTAAAAACCACATCGACGTCATGCCGGACAAGGCGCTTGCCCAGCTAGCCTGAAAGATGAATTAAAGCGCCCACTCCAATGCCAATACCCAAGAATCAATGATTCTCTTTGGCGTGATTAATCGTGTATTTGGGGATCTCGATCGTCAGGTCTTCATCAGCCACTTTGGCCTGACACGACAAGCGCGACGTAGGCGTCAAACCCCAGGCGCGATCAAGATAATCTTCTTCGTTATCCGTAGCCTCTTCCAGCGAATCAAAGCCTTCGCGGACAATCACATGACACGTTGTACAGGCACATGACAGTTCACATGCATGTTCGATTTCGATGTGGTTATTCAACAATACCCTGCAAATTGACTCACCCACAGGCGCGTTATCAATCACCGCACCTTCAGGGCAAATATCGGCATGCGGTAGAACAGTAATTTTTGGCATAAACAGATTTACTTAAAAAATAGGTCAGGAGGCAATTTCATCGATGGTTCGACCCGACAGCGCAGACCGGATACTGCGATCCATGCGTCGCGCTGCAAATTCATCGGTCGCCTGACTAAAGCGTGCAACCTGCTGACGAACGGCATCCGCATCAATATCATGAGCACCAGACTGCGACCGGGCAAGCATGTCCTGACTCTCTTGAAGCAACGAGTCAATTGCTGCGCGTTCAGCCGCATTGAGTAAATCACCATCAGCCGCCAGGGCAGCACTCACCGACTCAAGCAACTGCTGTAACTCGACTTGCTGTTCACGCAAGGCGCGAGCGCGGGCATCCTCGGAAGCGTGTGCCATACCTTCAGTGAGCATACGGGCCACTTCATCATCTGACAAACCATAAGAGGGCTTGACGGTGACGCTGGCTTCAACGCCAGTACTTTCTTCACGGGCACTGACACTGAGCAAACCGTCTGCATCAACCTGGAAAGTCACACGAATACGTGCGGCACCTGCAACCATGGGTGGAATGCCGCGCAACTCGAAACGTGCCAACGAACGGCAATCTGTCACCAGGTCACGCTCACCTTGCAGCACATGAATACTCATGGCCGATTGGCCATCTTTGAAGGTCGTGAATTCCTGCGCACGAGCGACAGGAATCGTACTGTTGCGCGGGATCACCCGTTCAACCAGGCCCCCCATGGTTTCAAGGCCCAAGGACAGCGGCGTCACATCAAGCAACAACCAGTCTTCATCAGCCGAACGGTTACCCACTAGCATGTTGGCCTGCAATGACGCCCCCAACGCAACCACAGCATCAGGATCGAGATTAGTCAGGGGTTCGGTATTGAACAGGCGACCGACCTCGCGCTGGATGACAGGCATGCGCGTGGCACCACCCACCATGACCACACCTTTGATATCAGCAAAGTCGAGTTTGGCATCACGCAAGGTTTGGCGTGCCCGGTCAAGGCTACGGTCAACAAGGGGTTTAACCCATTGTTCGAATTCATTACGCGACAGGGTATGTTCAAGCAGCTTACCCGCCACTTCAGCACGGAATACCACTTCAGATGCGTCGGTCAGTGCTTCACGGGCAGTACGAGCTGCAAGCTGCAAGGCGCGCGTATCAGACTTGTCAAGAGAAGATAACTGTTGTTGTTTACAGATCTGATCAACAATCAGGTGATCAAAATCGTCACCACCCAGCTGCGTATCGCCGCCTGTAGCCACCACTTCAAACACACCTTTCGTGAGACGCAAGACAGAAATATCAAACGTACCACCACCCAGGTCGTAAACGGCGTAAACGCCTTCAGCACCATTATCCAGGCCATAGGCAATGGCAGCGGCCGTGGGCTCGTTGAGCAAGCGAAGTACGGTCAAGCCGGCAAGACGACCTGCATCGCGAGTGGCCTGACGCTGCGCATCATCAAAATAGGCTGGCACAGTAATAACTGCACCCACCAGATCTCCGCCCAGAACGCCCTCGGCGCGAATGCGCAAGTCGCGCAAGATTTCAGCAGAAACCTCAACGGGGCTGACTGCACCACGACGTGTATTCAAGCGTACGGTACCATCGTCATCAAGGAATTCATACGCCACGCCCATCTGTCGCGACTCATCGAGTGAGCGTCCCATGAAGCGTTTGACCGACGCAATGGTATTGACCGAATCAGCCGATTGCCAGGCGCGAGCTTCATAACCCACCTGGACCCCCTCGGGCGCATAACGAACCACCGATGGCAGCAAGGTCCTTCCCTGCTCGTCGGCCAGTAATTCGGGGACACTGCTGCGTACAGAAGCTACCAGCGAATGGGTTGTGCCCAGGTCAATACCTACAGCCAGCTTACGCTGGTGTGGAACCGGGGACTCCCCGGGTTCGGAAATCTGCAATAAAGCCATAAATTCAGTGTTTTTGGTCAGCCAGATCGTGGGATGCACTCTCTATTTCGGCCGCCAGTTTATCGATAAACATCCATTCGCGCACTTTTGCGGCTGCCGCCTGAAAATCATGGCTGCGATCGATCAGGTTAGCAACCGTTTCTTGTATTTCAATAACCGCCTCATTGATATCGTCAAGCAATGCGTTCAAGGCAGTGGCATCACCTTGGCCACGCGCCTCGTCAAGGGCCTCACGCCACTCCATTTGCAACATCAGAAACGCCCCATCCATGCGGGTGTTACTTTCCGTTTGAAGGTCGCAGCCGGCCTGCTCGCAAAGATAACGGGCACGCATCAAAGGGGACTTGAGCACACGGTAGCCTTCATTGATCGTGGAAGCCCATTGCATAGCGACGCGACGCTCGGCAGGGGTGGCCGTTGCAAAACGGTCGGGATGAACACGCGCCGCCATCTGACGCCAGCGCAAGTCTAGCCCAGCCAGATCAAGCGCAAACGTAGACGGCAGATCGAACAGCTTGAAATAATTTTCAGTCACGACATTCAAACCGTGAACGACTCACCACAACCGCAGGTTGCTTTTTCGTTAGGGTTCGAGAACTTGAAGCCTTCGTTCAGCCCCTCGCGACCGAAGTCAAGTTGGGTACCGTCAAGGTAAGGCATACTTTTGGCATCGACAAAAACCTTGACGCCAAATTGCTCGAAGACCTCATCGTCGGGGTTGGCTTCATCAACATATTCAAGCTTGTACGCCATGCCTGAACAGCCGGTGGTACGCACACCCAGACGCAGGCCGAGGCCCTTGCCTCGTTTTTCGAGGTAACGGCTGACATGATCTGCAGCTTGCTGAGTCAGGGTAATAGCCATAGTGTTACCTTGCCTTATTTCTGATGCTTTTCTTTGTAGTTCTGCACCGCAGCCTTGATGGCATCTTCGGCCAGAATCGAACAGTGAATCTTGACCGGAGGCAGTGCCAGCTCTTCGGCGATCTGGGTATTGCGGATGTCGAGCGCCTGATCAAGCGTCTTGCCCTTAACCCATTCGGTTACCAGAGAGCTGGAGGCGATCGCCGAACCACAGCCATAGGTTTTAAAACGGGCATCTTCAATAATGCCGGCCTCGTTGACCTTGATTTGCAACTTCATGACGTCGCCACAGGCGGGCGCACCCACCATACCGGTGCCGACGCTTTCATCGGACTTGTCAAAACCGCCAACGTTACGAGGGTTTTCGTAGTGATCAATAACTTTTTCGCTATAGGCCATGATGATGCTCCTGGTCTTGATGGATTATTTATAGGTTAGGCACCCAGGGTGCCATCAGTGGGCAGCCCACTGCACGGTGTTGAGATCGATACCTTCTTGAGCCATTTCCCAAAGCGGGGACATGTCACGCAGTTTGGCGACACGCTCTTTCAGAAGGTTCACCGCAAAATCAATGTCTTGCTCGGTGTTGAAACGGCCCAACGTGAAACGGATCGAACTATGAGCCAGTTCATCGTTACGCCCAAGCGCACGCAACACATACGAGGGCTCAAGGCTGGCGGAAGTACATGCCGAACCACTGGAAACGGCCAGTTCTTTAATGGCCATAATCAGTGACTCGCCTTCAACATAATTGAAGCTGACATTCAGGTTGTGAGGCACGCGCTGGTGGATATCGCCATTGAGATAAACCTCTTCAATCTGCGAAACACCTTGCCACAAGCGGTCGCGCAAACCGCGAATTCGTTCGTTCTCGGACTGCATCTCGATGCGTGCCAGACGAAACGCTTCACCCATACCTACAATTTGATGTGTGGCCAGGGTACCGGAACGGAAACCACGCTCGTGGCCTCCACCATGTATCTGGGCTTCCAGACGAACGCGAGGCTTGCGACGAATGAACAAGGCACCGATACCTTTGGGACCATAAGTTTTATGGGCGCAGAAAGACATCAGGTCGACTTTAAGTTGCTGCAAATCAATGACCACCTTACCAGTGGCCTGGGCGGCATCAACATGGAAAATAATACCTTTCTCGCGGCAAACTTCACCGATGGATGCAATGTCTTGAATAACACCAATTTCGTTATTGACGTACAGAATAGACACAACGGAGGTGTCTGGGCGCAAGGCCGCCTTGAACGCTTCCAGATCCATCAAACCGTTTTCCTGAACATCAAGGTAAGTGACTTCAAAACCTTGACGCTCAAGTTCACGGCAGGTATCAAGGGTAGCCTTGTGTTCTGTTTTCAGGGTAATAAGGTGCTTGCCCCGTTGCGCATAGAAATGAGCAGCCCCTTTAATGGCCAGGTTGATGGACTCGGTCGCACCCGACGTCCAGACCAGCTCGCGCGGATCACAGTTGACCAGCTGGGCAACCTCTGAACGTGCCTGTTCAACAGCCTCTTCAGCTTCCCAACCATACGCATGACTGCGCGATGCCGGGTTACCAAAGTGCTCGTACAACCAGGGCACCATTTTCTCAACCACACGCGGGTCGACCGGGGTGGTTGCCGAATAATCAAGATATACAGGACGCGAGGACATTGACCAACTCCTAAGTTATTTTGTTCAAGCAGGCAGGGGTGAGGCCACCTTGAGGCCGCCACCCACCGGGCCTAACCGCACCGCGCTTTGCCCCGTTGAGGCTTCCAGCAATCGCATGCGTTGTTTGTCTACCAAATCTTGCAAAGAGACCGAATCAAGGTACTCGACCATTTTGTGATTCAAGGTGCTCCAGAGTTCGTGCGTCATGCACTGACTGGATTCGCCGGTGCGCCCGACATTGCAGTCTTCTTTGCCACCACAGCTGGTGGCATCGAGCGGCTCGTCAACGGCAAATACAATATCGGCAACAGTAATTTCACGCGCCAGCCGGGCCAGCGAGTAACCCCCACCCGGACCGCGCACGCTCTCGACCAGCTCGTGTCGACGTAGTTTGCCAAACAGTTGCTCGAGATAGGATAGCGAAATGTTCTGACGCTGACTGATGGCAGCCAGCGTGACTGGGCCACTATGCTGACGCAAAGCCAGATCAATCATGGCGGTTACGGCGAAACGCCCTTTTGTCGTCAAACGCATATGTATTCCTCGCCTTATCAAGTCTTGACCGTGTAACGCGGCAGGTTAAAACGCATGAATTGAATTAACGCGTTAATACCCGACCATTGCGCTCAAGTATACCTAATACCCGAGTGAATTGCTAGGGTTAAAAGACAAAAAAAACCGGGCACTGAGCCCGGTAAGATACGATTAATGTTCAGGCAGCCTGATATTGCGTGGCGCGCTTACGGACGACTTCGAGAACACCTTGGCAGGCATCTTCAATGCAGTCGAGAACTTTGTTAAAGCCCTCGGGACCCCCATAGTAAGGATCGGGGATTGTCGCGTCTTCAAACTCGTTGGCAAAGCGCATGAGCAACATGAGCTTATGCTGGTAAATCTTTGGGCACTGCTGCTGCAGCGCAGAAAGATTTTCCCAGTCCATGACCAGAATGAGATCAAACTCGCGATAGTCTTCGGCCGTAATTTGCCGAGCAACGCATTGAGAAATGTCGTAGCCACGCTTGCGGGCAGCCGCCTGGGCGCGCGCATCGGGGCTTTCGCCAACATGGAAGCCGTGGGTAGCGGCTGAGTCGACCCCTACGATGCTGGCAAGGCCAGCCTCAGTAATCATATGGCGGAATACACCCTCCGCGCTGGGGGAGCGACAAATATTACCCGTGCAAACGAAAAGTACCTTAGTCATCATAGACGAGATTGTGAGGGAAAACCCGCAATAAGGCAATAGATTTCAACCCACAGGTTTCGAATCCATTGAACCGGACCAGAAGGAAACATGACAGTGATTGCATCGCAGCAATTTTAGCCTCAGACACGTTGCTTGCTTGCAACATTCGCAAATCTTTTACGTTAACAACGCTTTCTCTTTGAGCCTGTTCAATGTGTCACGCACCGCCGCTGCCTGCTCAAACTCAAGGTTACGCGCATGGTCCATCATTTGCTTTTCAAGTCGTTTGATTTCGCGAGCCAGGGCTTTCTCGTCGGAAAGCAATTCTGCCGGGACATCATCGATGGCAGGACGCGTTGATGTGACCTCGATACCGTCGATCATCTCGCGAATCGCTTTATTCACACCACGCGCAACAATGCCATGGGTTTCGTTAAAAGCCAGTTGGCGAGCGCGACGACGTTCAGTTTCGTCAATCGCGCGGTGCATCGAATCAGTGATGCGATCCGCATACAAAATCGCCCTGCCCTGCAGGTTGCGGGCAGCGCGACCGATGGTCTGGATGAGGCTGCGCTCCGAGCGCAGAAACCCCTCCTTGTCAGCATCAAGAATAGCCACCAGGGAAACTTCAGGAATATCGAGCCCTTCGCGTAACAAGTTGATGCCCACCAGTACATCAAATACCCCTAACCTGAGATCGCGGATAATTTCCACACGTTCAACCGTATCAATATCCGAGTGCAGATAACGCACTTTAAGACCGTTCTCGGTCAGATAATCTGTCAGGTCTTCCGCCATGCGCTTGGTCAAGGTAGTGACCAATACCCGCTCTTTGGCCGCAATCCGGACTTTGGCTTCGCCCAGCAAGTCATCCACCTGGGTTG
>CAYTSJ010000009.1:0-15254 GCA_964440385.1 uncultured Pusillimonas sp.
CACCTGCTGCAAGCTCTGGGTTTTGCTGACGAGGCGCTCTACATTCACCACAGCAATGCCAATCGCCTGCTGCAGTCGCTGAACGAAGCCGACTCGATTAATGTCAGGCACATCGCTGTCGATGGCATCGAACGTTACGATGACGAAGCCCAGGCCGCGCTGTTTGCCCTCTACAACCGCTGGCGCGAGTCGGCCAGCAGTTCAAGGGCGTTCGCTTTGCTGACGGGTGGCGACCGCCCGCCAATGGCCATGCCGGTACGCGAAGACCTGCGGACCCGACTGGGATGGGACCTGGTGTTCAGGCTGGAACTGCTGTCAGATGAAGAGCGTGGCCAGGCCCTGCAAACCCGTGCGCAAGAACGAGGTCTTCAACTATCTCCTGAGGTCATCCAGTGGATTTTGACGCACTATGCCCGTGACATGAACCGGCTAAGTCAACTGATTGATGATCTGGATCACTATTCACTTGAAAAGCAACGCGCCATTACTTTACCGTTGCTCCGCGATTTTTTAAGTTCGGACACGCTCCGTACAAAGCCCTAAAATACCGTCCATGCTTACTGAAACCATCAAAAACTTTGTCGGCCGATTATTTTCATCACCGGTCCGCGGGCCAGAACGTCTGAAGCGTGAAAAACACGGTATCGACCGGCGTAATGTCTCGCGTCATGCCATCAAGGTCTGTGAAGTACTGCAACAGGCCGGCTATGACGCCTACATTGTGGGCGGCGCAGTTCGCGACCTGATCCTGGGACTTGAGCCCAAAGACTTCGATGTAGCCACCAGTGCCACCCCCAACCAGATTCGTTCACTGTTCCGACGCGCCCGCATCATTGGCAAACGCTTTCAGTTGGTTCATGTGGTGTTTGGTTCCGAGATCATAGAAACCTCGACCTTCAGGGCGCCCGCATCTGATGATCAGAAAACAGATGAACACGGGCGGATTCTCAGCGACAATCAATTTGGCACCCATGAACAAGATGCTGCCCGTCGCGACTTCACCGTGAATGCGTTGTACTACAACCCGGTCAACGAAGAGGTCATCGATTACCACCGCGGGGTACCTGACCTGAAGAAAAGACTGGTACGCATGATTGGTGATCCCCAACTGCGCTACCGCGAAGACCCGGTTCGAATGCTGCGCGCCATTCGTTTTGCCGCCAAACTGGGCGCAACCATTGAACCCGCATCACTCAGTCCCATCAAGGCCTCTGCCCACCTGATCGAAAATGTGCCGGCTTCCCGGCTTTTCGATGAAGTCATCAAGCTACTGACGTGTGGTCATGCGATGGAGTGCCTGGAAAAACTACGTGAATTCGGGCTTCACAGCTTTCTGTTGCCCTATCTTGACGAGCTGGTCTCAAACGCTGAAGACCGGCACTTCATCGACATGGCACTCGAACGCACCGACCTGCGGGTTCGGTCGGGCAAACCCATCAGCCCGGGTTTCCTGTTTGCCGCCATGCTGTGGCGCCTGGTTGACAAGCGCTGGAAACAAGGCGTCTACGATGGTCAGCCACCGATGCAAGCCCTGATTGACGCCGCAGACTCGGTGATTGAAGAACAGTCAGGTCAAATGGCCATACAGAAACGCTTTCTGGCCGACATGAAAGAGATCTGGTTCATGCAGCCCCGGTTTGAACGGGCCACGCCCAAAGCCATCTGGCGCATGTTCGAACACCCCCGTTTTCGGGCCGCCGTTGATTTCCTGCAATTACGTGCCGCAGGTCATGAAGTCGACAGCGTTCAGGCCCAATGGTGGATGGACCTGGCCAATGCCGAAACAGAAGACCGCGAAGCCATGATCGAGCAATACGTGCAACGTCAACGCAACGACGGAACCCCTGCTCCAGCTCGCCGCAAACGCCGGCCACGTCGTAAACCCGCCGGTGCAGCAGCCAATATTCACTAATGGCTCCACTGAACCCCTCAACAGTAAGCCCGCAATGGTATAAGGTCTTCATCGGGCTGGGGGCTAACCTCGGTGAGTCTCATCAGACCTTGCTGCAAGCCATTGAGGCTCTGGGCCATCGCAGTGATATCCGCAATCTGCAGCTCTCGCCTTTTTACCGCAGCGCACCGGTTGATGCCCAAGGTCCTGACTTCGTCAATGCTGTCGCCTTTCTGGAAACAGGGCTAACGCCCTATGCGCTGCTGGATGTACTGCAAGCCCTTGAAAACCGGTTTGGTCGTGAACGCCCCTACCGGAACGCCCCTCGTACTCTCGATCTGGATATTTTGCTCTTTGATGACTTGATCCAGGATGACCCTGTTTTGACGCTGCCACACCCCCGCATGCATGAGCGTGCCTTTGTGTTAGTGCCATTAAAAAACCTTGCGCCAGAATTGTTGCTGGTGCAAGGTTCTTTAGAAACACTAATTGCTGCTTGTAGCGATCAGCGCATCACAGAAATGCGCTGATCTTCCCGACATGAATCAGCTCTTGACGGGCGTGATTGAAATGTCGGCAATGCGTGCAGCCCATTCTTTGGGGCCCGTTTGGTGGACCGATGTGCCTTGGGCATCGACGGCCACAGTGACCGGCATATCTTTCACGTCAAACTCGTAAATAGCTTCCATGCCGAGGTCTTCAAAACCAACGACTTTGGCGCCCCGAATGGCTTTGGACACCAGGTACGCAGAACCCCCTACTGCCATCAGGTAGGCCGACTGGTGCTTGCGAATGGACTCGATCGCCACCGGGCCACGCTCGGCCTTACCGATCATGGCGATCAGGCCGGTTTGTTCGAGCATCATGTCGGTGAACTTGTCCATACGGGTGGCCGTAGTGGGGCCTGCCGGGCCAACCACTTCGTCACGCACAGGATCAACCGGACCCACGTAGTAAATGACGCGGTTCTTGAAATCAACCGGCAAGGATTCGCCACGCTCGAGCATGTCCTGAATGCGTTTATGAGCGGCGTCACGACCGGTCAACATCTTGCCGGACAGCAACAAGGTCTGACCCGGCTTCCAGCTGGCGACCTGTTCCTTGGTCAACGTGTTCAGGTCAACCTGGGTTGACTTGTTGTAGTCGGGCGCCCAGTTCACATCCGGCCAGTCCGACAAGGACGGCGGGGTCAACACGGCCGGGCCCGAGCCATCGAGCACAAAGTGACAATGACGGGTTGCCGCGCAGTTGGGAATCATGGCAACGGGCTTGGACGCTGCGTGCGTCGGGAAGGTCTTGATCTTGACGTCAAGCACAGTGGTCAAACCACCCAGACCCTGGGCACCAATTCCCAGCGCATTGACCTTTTCGTAAAGCTCGATACGCAGCTCTTCAAGCTTGTTCTGCGGACCACGGGCCAACAGTTCGTACATGTCGATGTCTTCCATCAGGCTTTCTTTGGCCATCAGCATGGCTTTCTCGGCCGTACCACCGACACCAATGCCCAGCATACCCGGAGGACACCATCCTGCACCCATAGTCGGCACTGTCTTCAAAACCCAGTCAATCAGGGAATCGGATGGATTCAGCATGACGAACTTGGATTTGTTTTCAGAGCCACCACCTTTGGCCGCCACCTGAACGTCGACCTTATCACCGGCAACCAGTTCGACATTGACAATACAAGGCGTATTATCGCGCGTGTTTTTCCGCGTGAACAGCGGATCGGCCAGCACGGAGGCGCGCAACGGGTTATCGGGGTTGAGGTAACCACGACGCACGCCTTCATCACACAGCTCTTGCAAGGGCAGTTGTGAGTCAATACGGGCGTTCATGCCGATTTTCAGGAACACGTTGACGATACCGGTGTCCTGACAAATAGGACGATGCCCCTCGGCGCACATGCGCGAGTTGGTCAGAATCTGGGCGATCGCGTCTTTGGCGGCAGGGCTTTGCTCACGCTCGTAAGCGCGGGCCAGATGCTGGATATAGTCGGCTGGATGATAAAAACTGATGAACTGCACCGCGTCGGCAATGGACTGGATGAGGTCATCTTCTTTGATAACAGTGGTCATGATGAGTTTCTTTACAGGTTTGAAGACGGAACTGAGCATGGGGCCAACAGGGGGCCCTGACACAGGACCCCGATGAAGACCAATTACTTGCCTTGCCAGACGGGCTTGCGTTTCTCGGCGAAGGCGGTCGCACCCTCTTTGGCATCGGCAGAATCAAAAATGGGCTGCACACGCGGACGCTGCAGATCAAACATATGGGACTGTTGCCAGTCTTGCGACTCCAGCACAATACGCTTGGCCATCTGAACCGCCAAAGGACCATTTTCACCGACAATTGCAGCCAATGCCAAAGCACCTTCAACAGCTTTGCCGGGTTCAACCAGGCGATTCACCATACCGAAGTGGTAAGCGCGCTCGGCCGGCAGCATTTCACCGGTCAGGATGTACTCCATGGCCACATGGTAAGGAATACGCTTTGGCAAGCGCAGCATACCGCCCGAACTGGGGACCAGACCACGCTTGGTTTCGGGCAAACCGAAATTGACGTTGTTGGCGGCCACGATCATGTCGCAGGCCAGTGCCAGCTCACAGCCACCCGCCAGGGCATAGCCCTCAACGGCGGCAATCAGAGGCTTCCTGGGGCTCTTTTCACACAGCCCGCCCAAGCCACGTCCGGGCACCAGCGGACGCTGACCTGTCTTGGCAAAGGCTTTCAAATCCATGCCGGACGAGAAGGTACCGCCAGCACCCGTCAGGATACCAATCACAACGTTGTCATCCGCATCCAGGGCATCAAACGCCTTGGCCATTTCGTGAGCGGTCTCGAAGTTGATGGCGTTACGGGCTTCGGGACGGTTGATGGTGATAACCATCACGCGTCCGATCACTTCGGTTTTAACCAGATCTGTCATGTAAAAAAGCTCCTGGCACATGGGTTGTGCACGCTATTGAAAATGATCGATAACTCAATATCATACGACCTTTCAGGCCTCAACCAAAAATCGGACCCGGGGCTGATCACCGTCTGTCACCGCAGTCAAACCACGAATCCTGGCGGGTCAAAATGACACGGATCTGCGCTGCCGTGAGACACACAATCGACGACGGCCTGAAGCAGGCTAAAATTGAACCCTTTTTTGCGGAATTTCCCCGTTTTTGGCTCTCGCTCATGCTCACGTTTCAGCAAATCATCCTGACGCTACAGAACTACTGGGATCAACAGGGCTGTGCCCTGCTCCAGCCCTACGATATGGAAGTGGGTGCAGGTACTTCCCATACCGCAACCTTTTTGCGTGCTATCGGCCCCGAACCCTGGCGTGCCGCCTATGTTCAACCCTCACGTCGCCCGAAAGACGGACGCTATGGCGAGAATCCCAACCGGCTGCAGCATTATTATCAGTACCAGGTCGTTCTCAAACCAGCACCGTCCAACATTCTTGACCTTTACATTAACTCGCTCAAGGCGCTCGGTATCAACCCCGACGAACATGACATCCGTTTCGTGGAAGACGACTGGGAAAACCCGACGCTGGGTGCCTGGGGCCTGGGCTGGGAAGTGTGGCTCAACGGCATGGAAGTGACACAGTTCACCTACTTCCAGCAAGTGGGCGGTCTGGACTGCACGCCCACCACCGGTGAAATCACCTACGGCCTTGAGCGCCTGGCCATGTATTTACAAGGCGTCGAAAGCGTCTACGATCTGGTCTGGACCGAACGTGCCGACGGCCGCAAAGTCCTGTACCGCGATGTTTTCCACCAGAATGAAGTGGAACAATCCACGTACAACTTCGAACATGCCTCGACAGAGATGCTGTTTGCGCACTTCAACGACTACGAAGCTGAAGCCACCAAACTGATTGCCGTGCCACTGGCCTTGCCCGCCTATGAGTCGGCCCTGAAAGCCGCGCACACGTTCAACATGCTGGATGCACGAGGTGCTATCAGTGTGACTGAACGGGCTGCCTACATTGGCCGCATCCGCAACCTGTCTCGCGCCGTTGCGCAAGCCTATTACGATTCACGCGAAAAACTCGACTTCCCAATGCTTGATAAATCTCCGGAGGCTGTGTAATGACTACAGCCCATATTCGCCCTCTACTGGTTGAACTCGTCACCGAAGAGCTGCCGCCCAAGGCCCTGAACAAACTCGGCAAGGCTTTTGCTGAAGGCATCCGTGACGTATTGGCAAACAAGCAATTGCTTGGTGCCGATAACGTTGTCGTTGATTACGCCACGCCCCGTCGCCTGGCCGTTCACCTGAGTCAGGTACTGGCGCAAGCCCCTGAACAATCGTTTACCGAAAAACTCATGCCCGCCAAAGTCGGGCTAACCGCCGACGGCCAGGCCACACCCGCCCTGGTCAAGAAACTTGAAAGTAAAGGTCTGGGCCATTTACAACCGGCTGACCTGGTCAGTGAGTCTGACGGGAAACAAGATTATCTGTTCGCAACCGGCACCGCACCAGGCGCCTCTTTGTCAGAGTCCTTGCAAGAAGCGCTTGAGGCTGCAATTGCCGGCTTGCCTATTCCCAAAGTCATGCGCTACCAGTTGGAAGACGGCATCACCAATGTCAAATTTGTACGTCCGGCCCACCACCTGGTGGCCTTGCACGGTACCGATATTGTGCCCGTCGCCACGCTGGGTCTGACTGCCGACCGCATCAGCAATGGCCATCGCTTCATGGGGCAAGCCACATTATCCATTCAGTCGGCCGATAGCTGGGTTTCACAGCTGGCTGAAGAAGGTAAAGTGATTGCCTCGTTCGCCGCGCGTCGTCAGACCATCGCCACCGAACTGGCCCGCAATGCGCAGGCGCTTGGCGGCACTATCGGTGAAGGGGCCGAAGTTGACGCCCTGCTCGACGAAGTCACTGCACTGGTTGAGCACCCCACCGTTTACGCCGGCCAATTTGATCCTAAGTTCTTGGATGTTCCTGCAGAATGCCTCATTCTGACGATGCGACTGAACCAGAAGTACTTCCCGCTGTTCGAGCCAGGCACCGGCAAACTGACCCATCGTTTCCTCATCGTCAGCAACATGCAGGTCAGCGATCCGCATCACATTATCGAGGGCAACGAACGGGTTGTGCGCCCACGTCTGGCCGATGCCCAGTTCTTCTTCGACACTGATCGTAAAGCAACCCTTGAAAGCCGGGTCGACTCTCTGGCCAACCGGGTCTATCACAACAAACTGGGTTCGCAGCGCGAGCGCATCGAACGGGTTCGTGCCATTGCACGTCAGATTGCCCGAAACCTCGGGGGCAACGAGCACCACGCAGACCGCGCTGCCCTGCTGGCCAAAGCTGACCTTAACTCGAACATGGTCGGCGAATTCCCCGAGCTGCAGGGCATCATGGGGGCTTACTACGCCCAGGCCGATAACGAACCTGCTGATGTCGTCAAGGCTATCGGTGAACAATACCGCATCCGTGTTGAAGCGCCGGTCACCCCCGAGGCATTAACCAGCACCATTCTGTTCATTGCAGAACGCGCTGAAACCCTGGTGGGCATCTGGGGCATTGGGCTGGTGCCCAGCGGCGAGCGTGACCCGTATGGCTTGCGTCGTGCTGCATTAGGCATCATCAGTGCTTTCGAGCAACTGGCAGCCGGCAACTATCTTGGCCCAAACCAGACCAACACCCTGACTTTGCGCGGCCTGCTCGAATTCACAGCCGGCACTTTTGGTGCGCACCCACTGGCAGAAACCACGGTCGATGAAGTCATTGCATTCATCTACGAGCGTTACCGCAACCAACTGGGTAGCGAACACGACCGTAACGTCGTCGATGCCGTCCTGGGTCTTGAGCCCCCACTGCACGAAGTGCTGGCCCGTGTGGCAGCCTGTGGCAGCTTTGCTCAAAGGCCCGAAGCCCAGAGCCTGGCCGCAGCCAACAAACGGATTACCAATCTGCTCAAAAAAGCCGAATCGGTTCCAGAAAAGGTTGATGCCTCCCGTCTTGCCGAACCTGCAGAACACGCCTTGGCCGCCAAAATTGCAGAACTGTCACCGCGTGCGCAGCAACAATTTGCCCAGGGTGATTTTGCCGGCGCGCTGGCGACCTTGTCAGAAGCGCGTGTAGCGGTTGACCAGTTTTTCGCCGATGTCATGGTTATGGCTGAAGATCCTGCCGTTCGCGACAACCGTCTGGCCTTGCTGGGTCAGTTGGGTCGCATCATGAACCAGGTGGCCGATATTTCAAGGTTAGCGCAGTGAAACTTGCGATTCTCGACCGCGATGGCGTCATCAACCACGACAGTGACGCCTACATCAAAAGTCCTGACGAATGGATTCCCATCCCGGGCAGTCTGGAAGCCATGGCACGGCTGTCGCGTGCCGGCTGGAAAGTGGTGGTGGCCAGCAACCAGTCGGGTCTGGCACGAGGCTTGTTCACAATCGAAACCCTGAACGCCATCCACGCAAAATTGCGTCATGAACTGGCCCAGGTCGGTGGCGCCATTGATGCCATTTTCATCTGTCCGCATGGGCCAGATGACGGGTGTGCATGCCGCAAGCCTCGACCGGGCATGTTTCTTGACATTGCCCGGCGCTACGACATCAGCTTGCAGAACGTTCCGGCCGTCGGAGACTCGGGACGGGACCTGCAAGCCGCTTCAGAAGCAGGCTGCTCGCCTTGGCTGGTCATGACGGGAAACGGTCAAAAAACCTGGGACAAAGGTGACTTGCCCAGCGGCACACAAGTGCGTGCCAATCTGGCCGAAGTCATTGATGCCTGGCTGGCGGGTTAAAACATGGCAGCAATACGATCCAGTCTGTACATGCTGTTTCTGACGGTCACCGTCATTCCCTATGCCTTTGCTTGTCTGCTCTGGTCACCACTGCCGCTGCGTTGGCGCTATCGCCTGACCATGGGCTGGCCTCGCCTGGCGGTCTGGGGGGCCAAAACCATTCTGGGCATTCGGTGGCAAGTGAAAGGCGCTGAAAATTTCCCCGATGGTCAGGCCATTATCTTGTCCAAACACCAGTCAGCCTGGGAAACCCTGTTCTTGCCCGCCTATCTACCCCGTCAAGCCTGCTTTGTCTACAAGAAAGAACTGCATCGGGTACCTTTCTTCGGCTGGGGCTTGGCATTACTACGCATGATCCCCATCGACAGGGGACGTGGTCGGGATGCTTTTGAACAAATCGTCAAAGTCGGACAGGCGCGTTTAAACGAAGGTCGCTGGCCGGTGCTGTTCCCGGAAGGCACCCGCGTACCACCCGGTCAAGTCGGTCGTTACAAAGGCGGCGGCGCCATTTTGGCAACCCGCACCGGTGCACCCGTTATTCCCATTGCGCTGAATGCCGGGGAATGTTGGCCCCGAAATGCGTTCATCAAGAAACCAGGACTCATTACCGTCTCGGTGGGTCCTGCCATTGACAGTACAGGGCTCAGTGCTGATGCCTTGAACACCAAAGTACAAGACTGGATTGAAGCGGAGATGCGGGTACTGAACCCTGAACGCTATGGAAAAGTCTGAGCAACTGGCCTTGTTCGACCTGCTGCCGGAAGCCATGCCGGCTGGCTTGCCCCCGTCACCCATCAGCCCACCTTCGGCCTCATCCCGGCTCGACTCTGGCTCTGGCCAGCATAAAAGTACATCTATCGTCATCACCCCGCCCCCATCGTTACCGCCGGGGGCTAAATGGCGTGAAATTCAAACCCCCCTTCAGCCGATTGGCTTTACGCTGGTACGATCACGACGACGCAGTATCGGACTGCAGATCACCGACGATGGGCTGCGTGTTACCGCGCCACAATGGGTAGGCGTGCGGCAAATTGATGAGGCCGTACAAAGCAAGGCCCCATGGATTCTGGAAAAACTGGGGCATTACCAAACACGCAAAGAACGCCTGGCGATGGCCCAAACCCAATGGTGTCATGGCGGTCAAATTCCGTATCTTGGCCAACGCATCGTACTTTCGCTTGGCGAAACCTCCGGAGCCTCCTGCCAGTTTCAGGGGGATGCCCTTGCGCCCCGCCATGGCGAACGACTGGCTGTCGGTTTACCTGTTACAGCAGAACATACCCGCATCCGCGACAGTGTCGATATTTGGTTGCAGGTCCAGGCCACTACCTTGTTTTCACAACGATTTGAGCGCTTCCGGCAACGCTTTGGGCTAGGGCCCAGCGCCTGGCGATTGTCAGCAGCCACCACCCGTTGGGGGTCGTGCAACTCTGCCGGACGAATCATGCTGAACTGGCGTTTGATCCATTTCGAATTGCCGGTCATCGACTACGTTATGGCTCACGAGCTGGCCCACCTGACCTTTATGAATCACAGTCGTGATTTCTGGCGTGAAGTCGAGCGCCTGTGTCCTGACTTTCAACAAGCCCGCAATCTCTTGCGCGGACATAACCCGTCATCCTTGCCTTTGCTTTAATTTACAGGAGTCTATTCATGCGCTTGTTACACACCATGCTTCGCGTTGGTAACCTCGAGCAATCCCTGGCCTTCTACACCGATGTCATGGGGATGAAACTGCTTCGCCGGAAAGACTACCCGGAGGGTAAATTTACCCTGGCATTCGTAGGCTATCAGCCCGAAGACGAAGGGGCCGTGATCGAACTGACCCACAACTGGGAAACCGACCATTACGACATCGGTAACGGCTATGGCCATATTGCACTTCAAGTTGAAGATGCTTACGCTACTTGCGAAGCAATCAAGGCGCGTGGCGGCAAAGTCGTTCGCGAAGCCGGCCCCATGAAACACAGCACGACCGTGATTGCCTTCATTGAAGACCCTGACGGCTACAAAATTGAACTGATCCAGCGCCAGGGTCGTCAGGACTGAGCTTGCACGCCCCCGTGCTGTCAGCCTTAATCATCGTTACAGCCCCAGATAAAGAGAAGCGTCACGCATGCTAAACCTGTTGTGGTTATCCTTTTTCGTGATCAGTGCGCTATCGGGGCTGTACCAATGGCTGTTTGCAGCCGACCCTGAGGTCTTTGCACGAATGGTGCAAAGCCTCTTCAAAATGGCGGAACTGTCCGTCAGTATCATGGTGCTGCTGTTTGGCACCCTGACGCTTTGGTTAGGGTTTCTTAAAATTGCCGAGGCCGCAGGCTTGATTGATGCTTTGGGGCGCTGGCTTAGCCCCGTGTTCAAACGCCTGATGCCTGATGTTCCTGCCGGCCATCCTGCGCTGGGCTTGATCACCATGAACTTTGCTGCCAATGGTCTGGGGTTGGACAACGCCGCCACCCCGATTGGACTCAAAGCCATGCGAGCCCTGCAAACACTGAACCCAAGGCCAGATACAGCCACCAATGCCCAAATTCTTTTCCTGGTGCTGAACACCTCTTCGTTAACGCTGCTGCCCGTAACGATTTTCATGTATCGGGCACAGCAAGGGGCCCCGGATCCCACCCTGGTTTTCCTGCCCATTCTGTTGGCAACAACAGCATCATCATTGGCAGGTTTGCTAGCCGTCGCCTTTGTGCAACGGCTTCGTCTTAATGATCCAGTCGTCATTTTGTGGCTTGGAACACTGGTCGTGGCCCTGGGGGCCCTGATGGCCTTTTTGGCCACACTCAGCGCCAAGGCGCTAGCTGCCGTATCTTCACTGGCGGGCAATTTGTCACTGTTTGGGGTGATTATTGCCTTTCTGGCCGTCGGCACCTGGCGCAAAGTGGGCGTCTACGACGCTTTTATAGACGGGGCGAAAGAAGGGTTTGATATCGCCAAAAGCCTGCTGCCTTACCTGGTCGCAATGCTGTGTGCGATTGGTATATTACGGGCGTCAGGCGCACTGGATGCGTTGCTCGACGGCATCCGCTGGCTGGTCGCCTTGGGTGGCTTTGATGCGCGTTTTGTCGATGCCATGCCAACGGCATTGGCCAAACCATTTTCAGGGAGTGCTGCCCGCGCACTGATGCTGGAAACCATGGAACATTTCGGGGTCGACAGCTTTGCCGGCTTATTGGCTGCAACCGTACAAGGCAGCACAGAAACCACCTTCTACGTGCTTGCAGTCTATTTTGGCGCTGTAGGTATTCAACGTACGCGCCACACGGTCGGGTGCGCCCTGGTTGCTGATGTTGCAGGGATCAGTGCCGCTATTGCAGTGTGCTACTGGTTTTTTGGTTGAACAGAAAATCAGCCAATGCCATGTACTGGCCAACAGAGAGGTCTTCAGCACGGGCGGTTTCGACAATCCCTAACCCAACCCAGTCAATCTGGCCCGCCCAATCGGCAAGGCTACGACGCAGCATTTTTCTACGCTGGCCAAACGCTTTGGCTACCAATTGCTCAAACAGCAACTGGTCTAGCGGACGAGGTCTATCTTCCGGCAGAGGTACCATCCGGACAATCGCTGAGACAACCCGGGGTGGCGGCTCAAACGACTCGGGCTGAACGTCAAACAGCTTTTGCATGGCGTAGCGTGATTGCAGCATGACAGACAAGCGGCTGTAATCAGAGTCACCCGGTGAAGCCACCATCCGGTCAATCACTTCACGTTGCAACATGAAATGCTGGTCAACCACCTTGTCGGCATACTGTGCAAGGTGAAAAAGCAGCGGGCTGGAAATGTTATAGGGCAAGTTTCCGACAATGCGCAGCCTGCGCCCACCCTCTGGCACCAGGGCAGCGAAGTCGACTGTCAGCACATCGGCTTCAACCACGGTTAGCTGGTCGGAGCCGTAACGGTTGCGTAACCTTGAGGCCAGATCACGATCAATTTCAATGACTGTCAAATGGTCCAGACTGGCCAACAAAGGCGCGGTCAAGGCCGACAAGCCCGGACCGATTTCAATGACTTCGTCTTGGCGTTGCGGATCAATCGACCTGACTATCGAGTCAATAATCGCCTGATCGACCAGAAAGTTCTGGCCGAACCGCTTGCGAGCCTGATGCTGAGCCATAAGTTAAAACAACCTTTAGCCGGGTTTACGATGCAGACGGTTGTTGCTCTGACGTGGCTCAAGACGGTTATCAATAAAGGCACCGGCACGCAATTGGGCTAGCCAGTCATCAAACGCAGGGCCTGACTGTCGCTCGAAGAGTACCTGACGGGCACGCATACGCTTGAACTCTTCTTCCATGTTCTGGGTACGACGATCTTCCACCTTGATAATGTGCCATCCAAACTGGGACAAAACCGGCTGGCTAATTTCGCCGGCTGACAATGCGTCCATGGCCTGCTGAAAGGGAGGAACAGTTTCACCGGGAGTCAACCACCCCAAATCGCCCCCTTCAGGGGCAGACGCGTCTTCGGAGGCACGCCGTGCCACTTCGGCAAAATCTTCGCCCATGACGACACGCTCACGCAATGTCCTGGCACGCGCCAGCGCACGCTCTTCGGTAGTGGCCTGATCAATTTTGACCAGAATGTGGCGCGCACGGGTCTGTGTCACCATCATCGGGCCCTCTTGAGCGATGGGGGCTTGTTGAGCACCCGCTTGCGGTGCTGACTGTGCCTGCTGCTTCGAATCACCACCCCGTGTCACCACTTTCAGAATATGGAAACCGTTACCGCTCTGGATAATATCAGAGATACCCCCAGTCGGGAGATTATTGACAGCTGACAGAAACAGATCAGGCCATCCATCGGCAGGGCGCACACCCAGGCTTCCGCCTTCGAGCGCTTCAGGGCCATCTGAGGATGCGGCAGCGACGCTGGCAAAATCGGCACCACCCCGTACCCGGGTCAACAAATCTTGCGCCTTGGCACGCAACTCTTGAATTTGGCGTGAAGAAGCCCCTTCGGGAATACGCACCAGAATCTGGGCAAGACCAAGTGCTGATGAGGCGGTTTGCTGTACAGCCCCCGTACGATTACCACCCAAGGCATTAGTCGTACGACCCTGACTGCGCAGGAAAGCATTCACCTCGGCATCAGAGATCATGATGCGACTATCGACGGCACGACGACGCACTTCGTCA
The DNA here is from genome assembly GCA_964440385.1 of uncultured Pusillimonas sp. Taxonomy (GTDB): domain Bacteria; phylum Pseudomonadota; class Gammaproteobacteria; order Burkholderiales; family Burkholderiaceae_B; genus Neopusillimonas. The sequence continues at coordinate 13,794 of CAYTSJ010000009.1, forward strand.
GTCAGGATTTCCTGACGAAGTGACTGCAGATAGTAGGTCCAGCTGACCCCCGTTTTTTCGATCTCGGTACGAAGTCGGGGCAATGTCATTTTGTTGCGCTGGGCAATTGTGTTTACTGCTTCATCAAGTTGCTTGTCGGTGACCGCCACTTTCATTCGCGCAGCTTCCTGCCGGATCAGCTCTTCGCTGATCATGCGCTGTACCACTTGGCGACGCAAGGTTTCCTGGTCAGGCACTTCAATTTTTTGAGCCGCCAATTGCTTGCGGACAATTTGCGCTTCAGCATCGACCTGCTGCAAGGTAATGACCTTACGGTTCACAATCGCAGCAATACCGTCAGCGAAGGGCTGGGCTTGCGTCACTGCAGGCTCGGCTGGCTTGGCCTTCTGCGCCAGAGCCGGATATGAGACTGAGAACAGCCCGACAACCGGGACCAATAGTGCTACAAGCCGGCGGTTGATGTGCGCACGACGCATTATTCATACCTCTCGAAGGTGGTTTTGTCTGGGATGGGCGGATTAACAGGTTGGTAGCCGGAAATGTTGCGGGTCAAAAGACTCATGGGGTCTGTACCCAAAGAACCCAACCCGTTTAGCTCAAGTTGCAGGAAGACGGCGGTATTCTTGTCGCCCAATGATACCGAGTAGCGTTGCAACACCATACGGGCGGCCCAACAGCAATTGCCCTTGTATTCAAGACCCATGATAGTTTGCGTGGGGCGTTTTTCCTGAATGGAATAATCAAGACGCCCCATGAAGTACAACTTCTGCGCCAAGGGCCACTGCGTCGAAACGACGAGATTCTCTTTTGAGCCGTCAATATAGTTGGGCTGAGACGTGATCGCCGGATTCGCGATTTGCTGAGGATCACGCTCGTAGCGATAGGTTGCTGACAACGTCGCCAGACGCTTTGGCGTCCAGCGCAAACCCGCGCTCATGCGATTTCGTTCGTTAGACTCGGGGTTGAACTGAGCGTCAAAACGTGTGCTTAAAGTATCGGTAAGGGCCGCATACGCCCCCACAAGATAATCAGACTTCTTGTCATCGCGAGGCTTGCCGCCAGGTAGCGTTACCAGACGTTCAGAGAAATAACGTCGCTGCGCGACTGACAAAGACAAACGTTCAAATCCGGAGTTGGCATCCAGCCAACGGGACGTCAGTCCTGCCGTCAACTGGTTGGCATCGGCAATACGATCCCAGCCGCCACTGAAGTAGTTTTCGTCGAAGGCCTGCCCGAAATTGAAGGTCGCAATGCCAGTATCGTAGACCGGAATGGAGGACTGGTCACGGTACGGCACTTTCAGGTAGAACAAGCGCGGCTCAAGGGTATGGATTGCGTCAACCCCGAAAAAACTGGAATCCCGCTCGAAGGTCATACCGGAGTCGACCGACATGATGGGCACGGAACGCGACTGACTGCGAGGGTAGCTCGAATACCTTTGACCCCAAGTCTGGGCCAAGT
>CAYTSJ010000010.1:0-14739 GCA_964440385.1 uncultured Pusillimonas sp.
GATGGACGGGGGGGGCGATCGGCGTCAGGGTCGTCGGCGAAGTCGGGAGCAGGTTCTGGGGGGGTATGCATCATGGCCGGTAAAATCAAAGCGTAATTGGCGATATGATAACTGCCTAACCTGATAAGAGCGGCAATGAGCACAAAATCCAAGTCTTACCTTCCCATTTCTGAAAACCAGGTCCGTTTCCGCGAACTGGTTGAAGAGGCCCTGAAATACGCCCGTTCGCTGGGCGCCTCTGATGCTGCGGCCGAGGTCTCCGAAAGCTCAGGCTTATCGGTTTCGGTACGTAATAAAGATATTGAAACGGTCGAACAAACCCGTGATCGTTCATTGGATGTAACGGTCTTTGCGGGCCAGCAACGGGGTTCGGCATCAACCTCCGACTTTTCATTGAAAGCCCTGCGTGAAACGGTCGATGCGGCCTGGCATATTGCGCGCTACACCGCGGCCGATCCGGCGGCTGGCTTGCCAGAGGCTGAATTTCTGGCGCGCGATATTCCTGATCTTCAGTTGCACTACCCCTGGGCTCTCAGTTCCGACGATGCCGCCGAAATTGCCTTGAAGGCCGAGAAAGCGGCCCGCAAGGTTAGCCCCCTGATCACCAACACTGACGGCGCTTCAGTAGCAACCTTTGAAGGGCACTTTGTGCTTGGCAATACCCGCGGTTTTATCGGTGGTTATCCGTATTCGCGTCACAGCATTTCGGTCGCACCTATTGCCGGCAAAGGCAATAACATGCAGCGCGACTATTGGTACAGCAGCGACCGCAATGCGCGATTGCTTGCCAAGCCTTCCGCAGTGGGTCGTTACGCTGCCGAGCGTACTCTTGCTCGATTGTCGGCGCGGCGTATCAAAACCGGGCATTATCCGGTGTTGTTCGAGGCGCCTTTGGCGGTCGGGCTATTGGGCTCTTTGGTGCAGGCGGCCAGTGGTGGGGCGTTGTATCGCAAGGCCAGTTTCCTGGTCGATGCCTTGGGTAAACCGGTGTTGGCCGACCATCTCGATGTCTTTGAAGATCCTCATGTCATTGGCGCCATGGGCAGCTCTCCGTTTGACGACGAAGGGGTGAGAACGCAGGCGCGCGATGTGGTCGTGGGGGGCGTTTTGCAGGGTTATTTCCTGTCAACGTATACGGCTCGTAAACTGGGCATGCAAACCACGGGTAACGCCGGCGGTTCCCATAACCTGGTGCTGTCTTCCCGTTTGACGCAGCCCACTGACGACTTTAAAGCCATGCTCAAGAAAATGGGTACCGGGCTGCTGGTGACCGAACTGATTGGCCAGGGCGTCAACTACGTCACCGGCGATTATTCTCGCGGTGCTTTTGGCTACTGGGTTGAAAATGGCGAGATCCAGCATGCGGTCCAGGAAATCACCATTGCCGGGAATCTGGCCGACATGTTCCGCCAGATCGTGGCCGTTGGGGCTGACACGCTGGTTCGCGGTGCCAAGTCCAGTGGCTCAATCCTGATTGAAAACATGGCTGTTGCCGGTCAGTAATTTTTGGGTGAAGGCGGCGTGGTCTAAGACCACGGCTCTTTTTTAATATCGAGGGACAAATGCAACGACGTTCATTTTTGAAGAAAGCCGGTCTTGGGGCTGTAACGGGTGGTGCGGTGTTGGCCACACCTGTAATGGCGCAGGCCAACCCTAAAATCAGCTGGAAAATGACGTCGACGTTTACCCCGTCGTTGCCGCCGCTATACCGCTGCTCTCAAACCTTTTGCAAAATGGTTGAAGAGGCTTCCGGGGGTAATTTCTCTATTCGTTTGTATCCGGGTGGGGAAATTGTTCCGGGTTTTGGTGTTATGGATGCGGTCAGCAACAATACCGTTGAATGTGGCCATACCGCGTCCTATTACTATTATGGTAAAGACCCTACCTTTTGCTTCGATACCGCCGTACCCTTTGGTCTGAATGCGCGCCAGATGAACGCCTGGATGGATCAGGGTGAGGGTCTCAAGCTGATGCGCGAATTGTTCGCTACGCGCAAGATCGTCAATTTTCCCATGGGGAATACCGGCACCCAGATGGGGGGCTGGTATCGTAAAGAGCTCAAGACGACGGCCGATCTTAAGGGCCTGAAGATGCGTACAGCCGGTTTTGCCGGCGAGGTGTTGTCGCGTCTGGGGGTGGTGCCTCAGCAGATTCCGCCGGGTGATATTTACCCTTCCCTTGAAAAAGGGACGCTTGATGCCGTCGAGTTTGTCGGACCCCTTGATGACGAAAAGCTGGGGCTGCAAAAAGTGGCGAAATACTACTATTACCCGGGCTGGTGGGAAGGCTCCGCCCAGCTTTCGCTTTACGTAAATGAAGGGGCTTATAGCCAGTTGCCCAAGCAATATCAGTCAATTCTTGCCATGGCCAGCAGGTATGCGGGTCAGCAATTGCTCACTGATTACGATGCCCATAATGCTGCGGCCTTGCGTCGTCTGGTGGCCAGTGGTGCGGTGTTGCGTGCTTTCCCTCTCGAAATCATGAATGCCTCCTTCGATGCCGCCAACGTGGTCTACAAAGAGTTCTGCGACAAAGATCCGCAGTTCAAGAAAGTATTCGACAGCTATATGGCCTTCCGCGACGAGGTCACCCCCTGGTTCCGTTTGGCAGAAGGTAGTTACGATAACTACCTGGCGACCGCTTTGGCGCGGGCGCGTAAATAAGCTTCAACAAAAACAATAATTTATGCTACTATGGTGGGCTTTTCTGGGTACGTACGGGCGAACCATGGGCAAGTTTTAAACAAGCTTTGCCTTATAACAACGCTTTGACATAACCAGTTAAAAGATTCACTTTTACTATGCGCAGCAGGCATTCAGCCTTCTTTTTTTGGGATCGTTTGCAGGTTGCGCGCCATTTGAAACAGGAACCATCATGAAGACCTTTGTGGCCAAGCCGCATGAAGTCAAACGTGACTGGTACGTGATTGACGCCAAGGGTAAAGTCCTCGGGCGTGTGGCCAGCGAAGTCGCACGTCGTCTGCGTGGCAAGCACAAACCAGAATTCACACCACACGTTGACACCGGTGATTACATCGTTATCATCAACGCGGCCGACATCGTCGTAACCGGTAACAAAGCGCTCGACAAGCGCTACTACCGTCACTCGGGCTATCCCGGCGGTATCACCGAAACCAACTTCCAGAAAATGCAACAGCGTTTTCCTGGTCGTGCCCTCCAGAAAGCCGTTAAAGGCATGTTGCCTAAAGGCCCCCTGGGTTACGCCATGGCCAAGAAACTCAAGATTTACGCCGGCGCCGAGCATCCGCACTCCGCTCAGCAGCCTAAATCGCTGGAAATCTAAGGACAGGTCATGATCGGTAATTGGAACTATGGCACCGGCCGCCGCAAAACATCGGTAGCGCGTGTGTTCTTGAAAAAAGGTTCAGGCAATATTGTCGTTAACGGCAAGCCTGTCGATGAATACTTCGCCCGTGAAACTGGCCGCATGATCGTGCGCCAGCCGCTCGAGCTCACAGGTCACCTGCAATCGTTTGATTTCCATATCAACGTGCACGGTGGTGGTGAAAGCGGTCAGGCAGGTGCAGTGCGCCACGGTATTACCCGCGCACTCATCGACTACGACGAAACGCTCAAGCCCGCGCTGAAGCAAGCAGGTCTGGTCACTCGCGATGCTCGCGAAGTCGAACGCAAAAAAGTCGGTTTCCACAAAGCACGTCGTCGCAAGCAGTTCAGCAAGCGCTAATCTGCATGGTGGCATGTCCGGGGTGCTTGCATCCTGGTCTCGCAAAAGCCCTGGCTTCGGTCGGGGCTTTTGCTTTGGGTTCGTCATCCGGCTAGCCGTCGTCGGGTAGCCGAAGAAGCATCAAGTTCAGGGGCCTGTTCTGCACGCCATCAACAGGCGTTGCATAATCACGGTATCGAACACATCACTTTTGGGGTAGGTCATGACGTCAGGTTCTTTGGGCAGGAAAATCAAGGTTGGTATTGTGGGTGGTACCGGGTATACCGGCGTTGAGTTGTTGCGCCTGTTGTCGCAGCACCCGGGTGTCGAGTTGACGGCCATTACGTCACGCAAAGAAGACGGGATGCCGGTGGCTCAGATGTATCCGAATCTGCGTGGCCACGTTGATTTATGTTTCTCGACGCCCGAAAAAGCATCGTTGAACGAATGTGACGTGGTGTTTTTTGCAACGCCCCACGGTGTGGCCATGAGCCAGGCGAAAGCGTTGCTTGAACACGGGGTGCGTATCATCGACCTGGCCGCAGATTTTCGTTTGCAAGACACCTCGGTTTTCGAGCAGTGGTACAAAATGCCGCATGCCTGCCCTGATGTTCTGTCAGATTCCGTTTACGGGCTGGTCGAACTCAATCGCACACGTATCGCAGGTGCCAGCGTCGTCGGTAATCCGGGTTGCTACCCGACCACCGTTATCCTGGGGTTGCTGCCCTTGCTTGAAGGCGGCAAGGCCCTGATTGACTCCAGTCAAATTATTGCCGACTGCAAATCCGGAGTATCGGGTGCGGGTCGCAAAGCCGAGGTGGCCACATTGTTCTCTGAAGCCAGTGACAGCTTCAAGGCGTACGGGGTTGCAGGTCATCGCCATCATCCTGAGATTTCGGAACAACTTGCGGGGATTGCGGGTAAACCGGTCGGGTTGACTTTTGTGCCCCATCTGGTGCCCATGATCCGTGGCATGTTTTCGACCATTTATGCGCGTGTGCTGCCCGAGGCGCTTGAAACCGACTTCCAGGCACTTTACGAAACGCGTTACGCCGGTGAAGCCTTTATTGACGTGATGCCAGCAGGCAGTTTGCCTGAAACCCGTTCGGTACGGGCGTCCAATCAGTTGCGCATTGCGGTGCATCGTCCAAGCCCAGATCAACTGGTTATCCTGGTCATCCAGGACAATCTGGTCAAGGGTGCCTCAGGTCAGGCCGTGCAAAACATGAATATCATGTTTGGTCTGCCGGAATCTACAGGTCTGGAGCACGTTGCCGTGTTGCCATGATTTTTAATCCCTGGATGCATGCCGGATAGTTAAACAGTCTGGCCAGTGTTTCTCTGTGCTGGCTCTGGTCCCAAAAGTCAAGGGCATGGAACTTTCAACCGGGTTTAGGGTCATTGATACATGAGCAAAAAACCGTTCGTTCCATCCCGGCTTGCAGGACTTGTTATTGCGTTGCTTGTGGTTGTTCTTGCTTGCACAGCGGGTTACTGGGCAGGCAGCGTGCCAGCAGCCGTTCAAGCTCCCGAAGCTGTCGCTGCTCTGCAAACCCGGCTCGATGTACTTTCGGCGCAATATCGACACGAAGTGACAGGATTAGTCTCGGCTAAAGACGCTATACAAAGTCAGTTGCTCATAGAGCAAACTACCCGGGCAACACTCGAGACTTCATTGCAAAAAGCCCAGGCTGAGTTGGCAGCAACGCGCGAGCGTTTGGCGTTTTATGAACAGTTGTTGCCCCCCGGCCCTGCCGGGGCCGTCACTATCAGGGCATTTGATCTTGAGTCCCGTCCGGGCTTGCTATCCTACCGTGTGTTGTTGATGCGCAATGGCCCTCAAGGCAGCACATTTAATGGCCTTATGGAGTTTGTGGCTAATGGGGTCAAAAATGGCAAAAACGTTAAAATCAAACTCGAACCTGCGCTGGCTGCCGACCATCCAAGTGACGCGTCGTCCGGGGCAGTAAAAAACCCTATGCAGCTTGGTTTTGACCAATTTCAGCGCGCAGAGGGTTTACTTGATATCCCGCCGGGTTTTACCGTGCAGTCGGTAACACTGAACATCACAGATGGCAAGACTGTACGCGCAACCCGCAGTGCGGGTGTTGTAGCTGCAGAATCCGCGGGTTCTGCGTACTGATATTTTAATTGCAGCCCCAGGCTGCACCGGAGTTTTAAAATGAGCACTGTGACTCAAACCGTTGACCTTCAAACCCCGCCGCCACCATTGGTATTTACTGATGCTGCCGCGGCAAAAGTCAAAGATCTTCTTCTTGAAGAGGGTAACCCAGACCTGAAACTGCGTGTTTTCGTGCAGGGCGGCGGTTGCTCGGGCTTTCAGTATGGGTTCACTTTCGATGAAGTCATCAATGAAGACGATACTGCGATCGACAAAGAGGGCGTTCAGCTGCTGATAGACCCGATGAGCTTCCAGTATCTGGTGGGCGCTGAAATTGACTACAAAGACGACCTCGAAGGGTCGCAGTTTGTCATTCGTAACCCGAATGCCACGTCTACCTGCGGTTGTGGTTCGTCATTTTCTGCCTGACCCAGGTTCCTTGGGCTCAGGCTTTATAAAGACATCCTAAAACGCTCGCCCGGCGCGCCCCTGTAATTGTGGGCAGGCCGGCAGCGTAGTTGTTTTCATAAGCCCAGGCAAGCCAGGCAAATGCCAGCGCTTCAACCTGCTGTGCCGGAATTCCGAATGCATCGGTCGGCAGCACAGTCAGCCCCGTTGATCTGGTCAACGCTTGCATCAAGCTGGCATTCATAACGCCACCACCACAGACTAGAACATCAGTGCTTTTGTCAGCATATGACCGGATAGCATCCGATACCGTTTGGGCTGTCAGTTCAAGTAGTGTGGCCTGGATATCTTGCGGCTGAAGTTTGATCCCGGAGTTATCAGCGAACCAACGTGAGAGACGATGTTCCAGCCAATTATGGTTGAACAGATCTCGTCCGGTCGATTTGGGCGGCGGCAGCGAAAACCAGGGTTCGCTGCTCACAAGATAATCCAGCAGTTCGTTGCAAACGCTACCGCCAGAGCCCCATTGCCCGTTTTCGTCAAACGGCTTACCCGTATGCTTTTCGCACCATAAGTCCAGCAAGACGTTGGCGGGCCCGGTATCAAAGCCTTTGACAGGCTCGTTGGGGTTCAGTACGGTGATGTTTGCCATGCCGCCCAGGTTAAGCACAGTGCGCGGTGTGTCATGCGCAAAAACAGCCGAATGAAAGGCGGGAACCAGTGGCGCGCCCTGGCCGCCCGCGGCGACATCGCGGGTACGAAAATCGGCAATGACGTTTATACCCGTCAGTTCTGCCAGCAGCGCCGGAGAATTCAGTTGGCAGGTAAAGCCCGCATCCGGGTTGTGTCTGACGGTCTGGCCGTGAGCTCCGATGGCTTTGATGTCTGTGGGTTGTAAGCCTGTTTTTTCCAATAACTGCAGGCAGGCCTTGGCATATTCGGCAACCAGTGCGTTAGCAGCGAAGGCGGACCTGACCAGTTCATCAGGGCCGCTTTGGTTGAGTGACAATAATTCGCGGCGCAGCGACCCAGGCATTCCGACCGAAGCGTTCGCCATAATGATGGGTTTTGCAGGGGTGTGGAAGTCTGCCAGGACGGCATCGATGCCATCGGTGCTGGTGCCAGACATCAGGCCAATGTAAAGGGAAGAGGCCTTCATAAACAAAATCTGAGGATGAAAACCCCCCAAAAGTGAGATCAGGGTCCAACGTTTGGGGTGCAGTTCAAGGTATGGATTACGGGACGCTGATTTATTCAGCGCTTGCCAAGCGAACCTCAGGACGGTCAACGGGCTTGTCTTGCGTGTTGAGTGTGGCGACAAGGTCAAGCTGGGCTTTGAAACCGTCAAGTTTTGACTGGAAGACCGCAAGTTGTTGAGAGGTCAGTACTTTGGCGACAGGCAAGTCGACAGAAAGCGGGTCGATCGGGTTACCGTTAACGCGGAATTCGTAGTGCAAATGCGGGCCTGTCGACCAGCCCGTTGACCCGACGTAACCAATCAGTTGCCCTTGTTCGACGCGATCACCTTTCTTGAGGCCTTCAGCGAAGCGGCTTTGGTGTGCATAGTACGTGCTGACGTTGTTGCCATGCCTCAGGACAATGGTGTTGCCATAGCCCCCCTGAACGCCAATGAAATCAACCACGCCATCGGCGGTTGAGTGAATGGGGGTTCCGGTAGGAGCGGCGTAATCAACGCCTTTGTGCCCCCTGAAGTTGCCATGAATGGGGTGACGACGCATACCAAACGTAGAGCTGACGCGAGAGAATTTCAAAGCCGAGCGCAAGAATGCACCTTTCATGCTGGTGCCATCAAAGTCGTAGTACCCGCCCGATTCGCCCTCGGGTTGGAACCATACGGCATCGTAGGTCTTGTTGCCGTTTATGAATTCCAGAGCCAGCACGCGGCCGGAGCCCACCTCGCGACCTTGATGCGAGTGCGTTTCGTACACCACCCGAAAACGGTCGCCTTTGCGCAGGTCGCGAACAAAGTCGATTTTGCTGCCCAGAATCTCGGCCATTTGCAAGGTGATGGCGTCAGGGATATTCGCAGCGTCGGTCGTGGCAAAAAGGGAGTGCCTGATTTCCCCTTCAGCCAGGCGGGTTTGTGTGTCTGTAGCCTCGGATTTTTCTTGCGCCGTAAAACCGCCGTTACTGTCGGGTTTGACTTCTAGCCATTTGGCGACAAACTCTTTGCCTTCGCGGGTGCCGGGAGTGTGGTAGTAGCGTAACCATTCCAGACTGCCTTGCGCGTTAAGCGCAGCTTGAACGGTTCGGCCCGGGTACAGCTTGTAGATCGAACGGGCTGATTCTTCTTGCACCAGGAATTGTTGCAGATTGGCTTCCTGAACATTTAACCGTTGTAACACCGCAGCAAGGGTATCGCCCGACCTGATGCGTGTTTCATCGATGAAAGGGGTGTCAGTGGCAACAGCTTCGCCAAATGCAGGCAAGGGGCCGGGCAGGTCAAGGACCTGACGGGCTTGATATACTGGGGGCGGTACGAAAGCGGGGCCCGGTTGAACCACAGCCAGTGCGCCTGCCGCAGCAAACAAGCCGAGTGCAACGAGTACAAGCCCGCCTGTAATATAGTGATGTTTCGGTTTGTCTGTTGGCTGGTTTTTCGTCATAGTGGTCATTTGTACGGCGTTTGATGCGCCGGCAGTTTTTTCTTTGCTGAACATTACGCGGTAACCTGGAAAGCAGTTGCAAAATCAAGCTCGTGGTTAGTTTGCAACGCACGCCACTCAAATTAACTCGTAATGCTAACGCATTGATTGACAATTTTCGAGCTTTTTTTCATTTTTTACATCTAATTGGTCGTTATATGTCGCCCTCGGAATTTACGGTAACTCCTGAAGTTGAAGCAGATTTGCGTGTCGTTAAAAGAGGATGCGACGAACTACTGGTAGAGGCGGAATTCATCAAGAAGCTGGCCCGCAGCCGGTCAACCGGACAGCCTCTGCGCATCAAGTTAGGTCTTGATCCCACCGCGCCGGATATCCATTTAGGGCATACCGTCGTACTCAATAAAATGCGTCAGTTGCAAGATTTGGGGCATAACGTCATTTTCCTGATTGGTGATTTCACCTCCATGATTGGCGACCCCAGCGGCCGAAATGCCACCCGTCCGCCGCTTACCGCCGAGCAAATCCAGGAAAACGCCAAAACCTACTACGCCCAGGCCAGTCTGGTGCTGGATCCTTCAAAAACCGAGATCCGCTACAACTCTGAATGGTGTGACCCCTTGGGTGCGCGTGGCATGATTCAGCTGGCGTCGCGTTATACCGTCGCCCGCATGATGGAGCGTGAAGACTTCACCCGTCGCTTCAAGCAAGGCATCCCGATTTCTGTGCACGAGTTCCTGTACCCGCTGATGCAGGGGTATGACTCGGTCGCCTTGAAGTCCGACCTTGAACTGGGCGGTACCGACCAGAAATTTAACTTGCTGGTCGGGCGCGAGTTGCAAAAAGAGTATGGGCAAGAGCCGCAATGCATTCTGACCATGCCCTTGCTTGAAGGCACTGACGGTGTCGACAAAATGTCCAAATCCAAGGGTAACTACATTGGCATCACCGAGTCGCCTGATTCGATGTTCGGCAAACTGATGTCAATTTCTGACACCCTGATGTGGCGCTACTTCGAATTGCTGTCGTTCCGCTCTGAAGACGATATTGCCGGTTTGCAAAAAGCCATTGCAGAAGGCGCCAACCCGCGTAATACCAAAGTGGCCCTGGCTCAGGAAATCGTGACACGATTCCATTCGGCCAAAGATGCCGAAGAGGCGCTGGCGCGCTTTGAAGCCCGTTTCCGTGACGGCGCAATCCCGGAAGACATGCCGGAAGTCCAGGTGGCTGGCGCACCGTTGGGCATTCTCAAGGTGCTGCGCGAGGCCGGACTTGTGGCGTCGGGTTCAGAAGCCCAGCGCAATATCGAGCAAGGTGGCGTTCGTGTTGACGGTGACCGTATCGAAGACAAAGGCTTGCAATTGCCGGCGGGCACCTATGTGATTCAGGTCGGCAAGCGCAAGTTTGCCCGTGTCACGCTTAATTAAATTTTCGTTTACCTGAAGGGCGGTCTGTATGGCTTTGCCGGTTCAGGTTTTATTCAGTCTAGGGAGTTTTTCATGAAACTGACCAGTACCTCTTTTGCCGATCAGCAATTCATCCCTGAGCGCAATGCGTTTGGCAAGATTGATCCTGTTTCTCATGTGGCCCTCGCGGGGAATAAAAATCCACACTTGGCCTGGTCTGATGTTCCCGCAGGTACGCGTTCATTTGTGGTGATTTGTCACGACCCCGACGTACCCAGCCAAGGTGACGATGTCAACCAAGAGGGGCGCGAAGTGCCTGCCAGCCTTCCTCGCGTTGATTTCTACCATTGGGTACTGGTTGATTTACCAGCGTCTGCCACTCAAATTGGCGAAGGCGCTTATTCTGACGGCATTACCCCTCGCGGCAAGGGTGGCCCGTTGACGGCCAACGACACGCGTCAAGGCGTTAATGACTACACCGGCTGGTTTGCGGCCGACCGCGACATGAGCGGTGATTATTTTGGCTATGACGGCCCTTGCCCGCCCTGGAACGACGCCATCGTGCACCATTATGTGTTTACGGTCTATGCGCTGGATATTGACCGAGTCCCGCTTGAAGGGCGTTTCACCGGTCCTGATGTGTTGAAAGCCATTGAAGGGCATATTTTGGGGCAGGCGGCCATTACGGGTAAATACACCCTGAACCCGGCCCTGAAACCCGCTTGAAAAGACCGTTTATTCATAGCCAGATCAGCGATGTCGGTACACGCTTAGGTTAATTGCAGGCGGCCGGGTTAAAATGCCGCCTGAACTTTTTTGCACTTCTCTCCAGGATTTCTCCATGTTTGATCGCTCGCGTACGCTTGATCACGTCGACCCCGACCTGTGGGCCGCCATTCAAAAGGAAAATGTTCGTCAGGAACAGCACATCGAACTGATTGCTTCCGAGAACTACACCAGCCCGGCCGTGATGCAGGCGCAAGGCACACAACTCACCAACAAGTACGCCGAAGGTTACCCCGGCAAGCGTTACTACGGCGGTTGTGAATACGTTGACGTGGTCGAGCAACTGGCCATTGATCGCCTGAAAGCATTGTTCGGCGCGGAAGCAGCCAACGTGCAGCCCAATTCGGGTTCGCAAGCCAACCAGGGCGTTTACATGGCTGTGCTGAAACCGGGCGATACCGTGTTGGGCATGAGCCTCGCTGAAGGCGGTCACCTGACCCACGGCTCACCCGTCAATGCATCGGGCAAACTGTACAACTTCATTTCGTATGGTCTTGATGCCAGCGAAGCTATCGACTACGACAAGCTCGAAGAACTGGCCAAAACCCATAAGCCCAAGCTCATCATCGGTGGCGCATCGGCTTATTCATTGCGCATTGACTTCGAGCGTATGGCACGTATTGCACGCGACAATGGCGCCTTGTTCATGGTTGATATCGCCCACTATGCGGGCCTGGTTGCCGGCGGTGTTTACCCCAACCCCGTGCCTCACGCCGACTTTGTCACCTCCACAACCCACAAGTCATTGCGTGGTCCTCGTGGTGGCGTCATCATGATGAAAGCCGAACACGAAAAAATCATCAACTCGGCGATTTTCCCAGGGATCCAGGGTGGCCCGTTGATGCACGTGATTGCTGGTAAAGCGGTAGCGTTCAAAGAAGCGTTGCAGCCCGAGTTCAAAGAATACGCGGCTCAAGTCGTCAAGAATGCCGACGTTCTGGCCCGTACGCTGGTACAGCGTGGTTTGCGTATTGTGTCCGGTCGTACCGAAAGCCATGTCATGCTGGTCGACCTGCGTCCCAAAGGGATCACGGGCAAGCTGGCGGAAGCCGCGTTGGGCCATGCTCACATTACTGTTAACAAAAACGCCATTCCTAACGACCCCGAAAAGCCATTTGTCACCAGCGGTATCCGTCTGGGTACACCGGCCATGACGACTCGTGGGTTTAAAGAAGCTGAAGCCGAACTCACCGGTCACCTGATTGCCGACGTCCTCGACAATCCTGAAAACGAAGCTGTTATTGCTGACGTGCGTGCGCGCGTCAACGAGTTGACGGCCCGTTTGCCGGTATATCGTTAATCGGCCAAGGGTCAGGCCTGTTGCGTTTTCGCGCGCAGGCCTGCAAGCACCATGAAATGCCCGTTCTGTAATAGCCCCGATACACAGGTCATCGACTCCCGCGTTTCCGAAGAGGGCGACACCATACGTCGTCGTCGTAGATGCGCGGCGTGTGACCGTCGGTTCACGACTTACGAACGGGTTGAATTGACCATGCCGGCCGTGGTCAAGCGTAACGGTACCCGTACCGAGTTTGATCTCCAAAAACTACGGGGTAGTCTCAAGCTGGCCCTTCGCAAACGACCTGTCAGTACTGAACAGGTTGATGCCGCGGTTGCACGCATCGAAGAAACCTTGCTGACCAGTGGGAAGCGCGAAGTCTCTACAGGCTATCTGGGTGAGCTGGTCATGAATGAACTGATCAAGCTTGATCAGGTGGCTTACGTCCGCTTTGCGTCGGTGTACAAAAGCTTTGAAGATATTTCTGAATTCGTCAAAGCCATTGACGAAATCAAGATTGACCCGCCAGATACGTCTGGTTCAGCTGAATAGCGCATGCCGCAAAATCAAGTCATGGTCGCCGTTTGTGGGGCCAATGCGCACGAAACCTCCCCTGAAGACATCCGCTGGATGCGTGAAGCCATCGCGCTAAGCGAGGCAGTCCTTTACATCACCAATCCCAATCCTCGCGTTGGTTGTGTGATTGTCCGTGATGGTCAGTTGCTGGTGTCCGGGGCGACCCAGCCTGTGGGCGGGCCGCATGCTGAAGCTATGGCGTTGCGCCAGGCACAAGAACGGGGCATCGATATCGCTGACGCGACGGTGTACGTGACCCTTGAGCCATGCAGCCATTTCGGCCGTACCCCACCTTGTGTGGATGCCCTGATCCGGGCGCGACCGGCACGCGTGGTCATCGCCATGTCTGACCCGAATCCGTTGGTGGGCGGGCAGGGTGTTGCGCGCTTGCGTGCTGCCGGAATTGCGGTCACCTTGCCCGTGTGCGCCGACGAGGCGCTGGCATTGAATGTAGGTTTTGTTTCGCGCATGACGCGAAAAACACCCTGGGTCTGGTTGAAATCGGCTGCTTCATTAGATGGTCAGACGGCTTTGCAGAACGGGGTCTCGCAATGGATCACCGGACCGCAGGCCAGGGCCGATGGTCATCATTGGCGGGCGCGCAGTTGCATGGTGATGACAGGGCTTGGCACTGTCCTGGCAGACGATCCGCTGTTGACGGTGCGCGATGTGCAAACCCCCCGGCAACCGCGGCGCGCCGTGCTGGACTCTCGTTTTGTTGTTCCCGAAACGGCGCGGTTTTTTGAGCAGCCCGGTTCAATCGTATTCACGTGTCACGCTGAACCCGGGAAAACGGCGCGTTTGGTGGCGCGGGGCGTTCAGGTTGTCGAGTTACCGGCGCATAATGGCCATATTGACTTGCGCGCCTTGATGCAATGGCTCGGAGCCAATGCATTTAACGAAGTTCATGTCGAAGCCGGTGCCCGCTTGCATGGGGCGCTGTTGCAGGCAGGCTGTGTCGACGAATTGTTAGTCTATCTGGCACCCATGGTGCTGGGGCCAGGGCAGGGTATGTATGCTTTGCCGGCGTTAACCACGCTGGATGATGTCCAGCGATACGAATTTCTCGAACCCATGCAGGTTGGGGCTGATGTCCGTTTGCGCGCGCGCAGGTCGGATCATTGGACCAGGTTGCTGGGCGCCGTTTCAACCGATTTATCGCTTGCATAAAGCAAGCATCAAGACTGATCAGGAATCATCATGTTTACCGGTATTGTTGCTGCTGTAGGAAAAATTACTGATATTGTGGCACTCCCCGGCGGGGATGCGGCGGGTGTGCGCCTGACGATTGATGCGGGTGGTCTGCCTTTGGCAGAAACCAGGCTGGGCGACTCGATTGCCATCCAGGGGGCCTGCATGACGGTCATTGAATTTACGGCCAACACGTTCAAAGTCGACGTGTCGCGCGAAAGCTTGAATCGAACGACCGGTCTGGAAACGCTCTCCGAGGTCAACCTCGAGCACGCGTTGCGAATGGGCGATTCGCTGGACGGGCATATTGTGTCAGGGCACGTCGATGGTCTGGGAACGGTGACCCGATTTGAACCTGTCGGTGAGTCGTGGGATTTGCGTATCAATGTCCCTGCGAACCTGGCCAAGTACCTTGCGTACAAGGGGTCGATTACTGTCAATGGCGTTAGCTTGACGGTGAATCAGGTGGACGACTTGCCCGATGGCAGTTGCGAGATCCGCATCAATCTGATTCCTCATACGGTTCAGGTTACGTCACTGAAAAATCTGGTGGCTGGCAGCCCGGTGAACCTGGAAATCGACATGATTGCGCGGTATGTCGAACGCATGCTGTCTGCGTCCGGGCAACTTTGATAAAAGAATAAAAAGGGCTAAAAGCCCTTT
>CAYTSJ010000011.1:0-14529 GCA_964440385.1 uncultured Pusillimonas sp.
GGTGTTGCGACCCCGACGGAGGGGGGAGCGATGGGCGCCGTGGGTGCGATTGCGATGGCTTTGCTGCGCAAGCGTTTGTCCTGGTCGTTGTTAAAACAGGCAATGGATACCACCACCAAGCTGACGTCATTCGTCATTTTCATACTTGTAGGCTCAACGGTTTTTGCGTTGACGTTCCGTGGTGTGGATGGTGACTTGTGGGTAGAGCATTTGTTGGTCGGGCTGCCTGGTGGCGAGTTGGGCTTTCTGATTGTCGTCAGTATCTTTGTCTTTGTGATGGCATTTTTCCTCGACTTTTTTGAATTGGCGTTTATTGTTGTTCCGCTGCTCGGTCCGGTTGCTGACAAAATGGGCATTGACTTGATCTGGTTCGGTGTGCTTCTGGCCCTGAATATGCAGACTTCTTTTATGCACCCCCCCTTCGGATTTGCGCTGTTTTATCTACGATCTGTGGCACCCAAAGAGGATTACAAAGACAAATTGACAGGCAAGACGATTGCTAAAGTGACTACCGGTCAGATTTATTGGGGGTCCATACCGTTTATATGTATACAGCTGCTGCTGGTAGTCCTTGTGCTGCTTTTTCCGTCGACGGTGATGCACTACAAAGATGGGGCTTCCACCATTGATCCTGATAGCGTACAAATTAATATGCAGGCAGATTATGGGAATGGCAACGTTTTTGGTGCAGACAATGCTGGCCCGATTTTTAAGTAAATACTTTCAGAGCTAGTGCATTAACTCCACGGGTGGCCTGGGCCACCCGTTTTATTGAATGACAGGTATTTGTGTCACGCCCTTTTTGCCCTCGCTGTCAGCGCCCATTAGCGCTGTGCTTATGTGACAGCATCACCCCTCTGGCTTCCCGCACCAGGGTGCTGGTGTTGCAGCACACGCAAGAAGCGCGCCACGCCTTGAATACGGCGAGGCTGGCGGTATTGGGTTTGCCCAATAGTGAACTGTGGGTGGGTGAAACTTTCCCGCAGCTGGATGACGTGGTAGCAGCTGCACCTGCGGCCTTCGTGTTGTTTCCTGGCCCTGATGCCATGACACCGACGCCGTTGGATCAATTGGCTTATCGTTCGGGGCTGCCGTCGAAGGCAGACGCTTCCCCTCTGCTGATCGTGCCCGATGGCACGTGGCGCAAGGCACGTAAAATTGTCAGTGCCAACCGGGTATTGCAGACTTTGCCGTGGCTGAGTCTGACAGCCGGCGAGTCTTCACGCTATCGGATCCGTAAAACCGACGAACCGAATGCCGTGGCGACCATTGAAGCCATTGTTCGAATCTTGTCAGTGCTTGAGCCCGACACTGACTTCACGCCGCTATTGGCCCCGTTTGAGCGGCTGATTGACCAGCAAATCACCGCCATGGGGCATGAGACCTATGAGCGTCATCATGCCCCGAACCCTAAAACGGAATGTCGTCGTCCATGTCGGCCAGGTTCGCAGCCGGGGCAGCTTGCGGTGCTGCCGGGCGTGGCTGGCTGGGGCGTTGCTGGCGTGGTGCGGGTGCATCTTGGCCAAAATCGGCACCCCCCATGTCCATACCGCCGCCGTCGCGACCGCCCAGCATTTGCATCTGTTCCGCCACGATATCGGTGGCGTAACGGTCGGCACCCGTTTCTTTGTCTTGATATTTGCGGGTTTTGATGCGACCTTCGATATAGACCGAGCGCCCTTTTTTCAGGTATTCGCCGGCGATTTCGGCCAGGCGATTGTAAAAAACGACGCGGTGCCATTCGGTTTCTTCGCGTTTTTCACCCGTGTTGCGGTCTTTCCATTGCGAGGTGGTGGCAATAGAGACATTGCAGATCGCCGCCCCATCGGGGCTGTAACGCACTTCGGGGTCACGCCCCAGATTACCCACCAGAATCACTTTGTTAACGGAAGCCATTTAATTCCCCAAATCAATAAAATTCACATGGCCATTATCGTTGAATCAGGGTCAACGATACAGCGCATAAGGTAGTAGTACGGGCGCATAATTTTGTCCTGCCGGTGGGGTGCCCCCCCCGGCAAAACCCGTGTGCGCCTGAAAAAATCAATGGTTGTCGCGGAACCCGCGCGAGGTCAGGAACCAGACAAACGCCAGCGCGGCACAGACCAGAAACACATAGGATGTATTGCCGGCGCCTGACAGTACCCCGCCCAGGGTTGCGCCGGCAAAGACCCCCAGCGACTGGGTAGTATTGTAGAAGCCAAGGGCCAGACCTTTGTATTCGGGAGGCGCTACCCGTGAAACCAGTGATGGCTGTAGCGCTTCCAGGATATTGAAGGCTACAAAAAAGCCAATCAGCAAAATCACCATCGATACAAAGTGCTGGCTGGCCCAGGGCAGGAAGGCCATGACCACCACCAGCGCCGCTACAGCCACTTCAAGGGCAACCTTGTGGACGCGACGCGTTTCTGTATAGAACACGGCCGGCACCATCAGTACAAATGACAGCAAGATGACCGGTAAATACACTTCCCACAGTCGCGAGGCCTCGTAGCCCCCCAGTTTCCCTAGAATGCCAGGCACCACCACAAACATCGCCATCAAGATGAAATGCAGGCAGAACACGCCAAAATTCAGACGCAGCAAGTCGGCGTGCCCCAGAACATCAGACGCTTTGACCTGCACAATCGGTTGCATGGATTGCGGTGCTGAAGGCACTGCAAATGCGGCCAGCAACAGGCAAACAAAGCCCAGCACGCTGATCGCCCAGAACAGCCCCGACAGCCCGAACGCGCCGACCAGCACCGGTGACAATACCAATGACACGGCGAAGGAAATGCCAATGGATCCGCCTACCATGGCCATGGCCCGGGTTCGCACTTCCGGGCGTGTGGCATCGGCGACCCACGCGGTAATCGCGGCAGAAATTGCCCCCAGCCCCTGCAGGATACGGCCGGCGATGATCCAGTGGATATCGGGGGCGAGGGCGCACATGACGCCGCCGGCGACGAACAACAGCATGCCCGCCACAATAACGGGACGTCGTCCGAACCGGTCAGAGGCCATGCCCAATGGAATTTGCAACAGCGCCTGCGTCAACCCGTAAGCGCCCAGCGCCAGCCCGACTTTGGTGGCATCGTCGCCGCCCGGAATCGCCAGCGCGGCGACCGCAAATACGGGCGTCAACAGAAAAAGCCCCAGCATCCGTGAGGCGAACAGCAAGGCCAGCATTATGCTGGCTTTTCGTTCGGTGGCGGTCAGTTTCAGCTTGACCCGCGGCGGTTTGGTCGCAGCAGCACCAGAGTTAGCCATAAATACTCATTTAATAAAGACAGGCACAGCGCGTTATAGTAGCAAGTTAGCCTTAGCAATAGCTTGAATGGACCAGATGGACGCAATACGCATCCGGGGCGCCCGAACGCACAACCTTAAAAACATTTCTGTCGACCTGCCCAGGCACCAACTGGTGGTGGTGACCGGGTTGTCGGGGTCAGGAAAGTCGTCACTGGCATTTGACACCTTGTACGCTGAAGGCCAGCGCCGCTATGTCGAAAGCCTGTCGGCCTACGCACGCCAGTTTCTGCAACTGATGGACAAGCCCGACGTTGACCTGATCGAAGGGTTGTCGCCGGCGATTTCCATTGAACAGAAGTCAGCCGGGCATAACCCGCGTTCAACCGTGGGGACCATTACAGAAATTCACGATTACCTGCGTCTATTGTACGCGCGCGTCGGTACCCCCTATTGTCCCGAGCATGGGCTGCCGTTGCAGGCACAAAGCGTCAGCCAGATGGTTGACAAGGTCATGACCTGGACCCCCGATACGCGGCTTGCCATTCTGGCGCCCCTGGCGCGCGCCCGTAAAGGCAGTTTCGAAGACGAATGCCTCAGCCTTCAGGCCCAGGGCTTTGTGCGGGTACGGATTGACGGCGAAATGGTTGAAATTGATCGTTTGGGGCCGTTGAAGAAAACCGAAAAGCACACTGTGGACGTGGTGATTGACCGGGTGAAGATCAAACCCGAAAGTCACCAGCGTCTGGCCGAAAGTTTCGAAACGGCGCTGAAGCTGTCGGATGGTCGGGTGATTGCCCTGAATATGGATTCCGGGGAAGAAGTCGCTTTTTCAAGTCAGTATGCCTGTCCGGTGTGCCAGCACAGCCTGACCGAACTTGAACCGCGTTTGTTCAGTTTCAATAATCCGGTGGGCGCGTGTCCGGCCTGTGATGGCCTGGGTCATGTCGATTTTTTCGACCCAAAACGAGTCGTCGCTTTCCCCGAGCTGAGTCTGGCCGCGGGGGCCATTGCCGGTTGGGACCGGCGCAATGCGTTTACTCATGCCTTGCTGGCCAGTCTGGCCGCGCATTACCAGTTTGATATTGATGCGCCCTTCGAGACCCTTGAAGAACGTTTGCAGCAGATTGTTTTGTACGGTTCAGGTGATGAAGAAATCGCCTTTTTCTACATCAACGAGAAAGGGCAGAGCAGCGTCAAGAAGCACCCGTTTGAAGGGGTGATTCCCAACCTCGAGCGTCGCTGGCGTGAAACCGATTCGAGTGCGGTGCGCGAAGAGCTGGGTAAATATCGTCATACGCGTACCTGCCCTTCGTGCCACGGTTCGCGTCTTCGCCCCGAGGCGCGCAATGTCCTTATCGGTCATGAGCCCGGGCAGCAAGAGCGTCGTGGTCGAGCCATTTTCGAGGTTGAGGCATTGTCGCTGGCCGATTGCCTGAAGTGGTTTCAGGCCCTTGAACTGACCGGGGCTAAAAAAGAAATTGCCGACCGCATCGTGCGCGAGATTGAGGCACGTCTGCAGTTCCTGAACAATGTCGGGCTAAATTACCTGTCGCTTGACCGGCGCGCCGATACGATTTCAGGAGGTGAGGCCCAGCGTATCCGTTTGGCCAGCCAGATCGGGTCGGGTTTGACCGGGGTGATGTATGTGCTGGACGAACCCTCGATTGGCCTGCACCAGCGCGATAACGACCGCTTGATTCAAACCTTGCAGCACTTGCGCGACCTGGGCAACAGCGTGATTGTGGTCGAGCACGACGAAGACATGATTCGTGCGGCTGACTACGTGCTGGACATGGGCCCGGGGGCGGGTGAGCATGGCGGCCAGATTGTGGCGCAAGGCGAACCTGCTGCACTGATCAAAAACCCGGCCTCGCTGACCGGGCAATACCTCAGTGGCGCCCAGGCTATTGCAGTGCCCCGTCGCCGCGTTGTTGATGCTGATACTGCCTGGCTCAAGATCATCGGGTGTACTGGCAACAATCTGAAGTCAGTGGATCTTGCCTTGCCGGCAGGACGTCTGGTGTGCATTACCGGCGTGTCGGGGTCGGGCAAGTCAACGTTGATCAATGACACGCTGGCGACTGCATTGGCCCGTGACCTTCACCGGGCTCAAACCGAGCCGGCGCCCTATGAGCGCATGGAAGGCATCGAGCACTTCGACAAAATCATTAACGTCGACCAGAGCCCGATTGGCCGCACGCCACGCAGCAATCCGGCGACCTATACCGGTATGTTCACCTCGATTCGTGAATTGTTTGCCGGGGTGCCCGAAGCGCGCACCCGGGGCTATGACCCGGGCCGGTTCTCATTCAATGTGAAGGGTGGTCGTTGCGAGGCCTGCCAGGGTGATGGCGTCGTTAAAGTAGAGATGCACTTCTTGCCCGACATGTACGTGCCGTGCGACGTCTGCCAGGGCCATCGATATAACCGCGAAACGCTGGATATCCGTTACCGTGGTCGTAATATTAGCGAAGTGCTTGATCTGACCGTGGCGCAAGCACTGGAATACTTCGAGGCTGTACCCGCGATTGCTCGCAAGCTGAACACCCTGATTGACGTCGGGTTGTCGTATGTGCGGCTGGGGCAAAGTGCCACCACCTTGTCGGGCGGTGAGGCCCAGCGGGTCAAGCTGTCTCTGGAGCTTTCCAAGCGCAGTACCGGCAAGACCCTGTACATTCTTGACGAACCCACCACCGGGCTGCATTTCCATGACATTGCCTTGTTGCTGAAAGTGTTGCAACAGCTGGTTGATTCGGGTAATACGGTGGTGGTGATTGAGCACAACCTGGATGTGATCAAAACTGCCGACTGGTTGATTGACATGGGGCCCGAAGGGGGTAGTGGTGGCGGTCAGATTATTACCCAGGGCCCGCCCGAAGTGATTGCGGCCCACCCCGACAGCCATACTGGCCGTTATCTGGCGCCGTTACTTAAACGGTGAATTGAACATGGCAAAAGCAGAGACCAAGGTGGTCTGGCACAAAGTCAGGAAATCGAAAACCCACGGTAACGGGGTGTTTGCAGCCCGTAATATCCCCGAGGGCACCTGTATTTTTGAGTACGCGGGCGAAGTAATTTCGCCCGAAGAGGCGGATGCCCGTCACCCCACCAACCCTGACGACCCGTTTCACACCTTCTTTTTTGCCATCAGCAGCGGCAAAGTGATTGACGGGGGCGTCAATGGCAACGATGCGCGATGGATCAACCACGCCTGCGCCCCCAATTGCGAAGCCCAGGAAAATGCCAAGGGCACGCGGGTCTTCATCGTGGCCTTGCGTGACATCAAGCGTGGCGAAGAGCTGTTTTATGACTACGGTTTGGTACTGGATGGCCGCTTGACCAAAAAACGTCAGATGGAATACCAGTGCTTATGCGGTCATGAAACGTGTCGGGGCACCATGCTGGCGTTGAAAAAACGCAAGAAGAAGGCCCCCGAAGCGAGCCCTTCCGCTATTTAAACGCCGTTTCGATGAAGCTGCGCAGTTTGCGCGAATGCAGCCGTTCGAACGGCATTTCGCGCAGTTGTTCCAGCGCCCGGATGCCAATTTGCAGATGCTGCCCGACCTGGGTGCGGTAGAACTCGCTGGCCATGCCAGGTAGCTTCAGCTCGCCATGCAGGGGCTTGTCAGAGACGCATAGCAGCGTTCCGTAAGGCACCCGGAAGCGAAACCCGTTGGCCGCAATCGTGGCTGATTCCATATCCAGGGCAATCGCCCTGGACTGCGACAAACTGAGCACGGGCTCGTTGTTGTCGCGTAATTCCCAGTTGCGGTTGTCGGTAGTGGCCACGGTGCCCGTGCGCATGATGCGTTTCAGCTCCCAGCCCGACAGGCCCGCCACCTGTGCAACGGCCTCTTCAAGGGCCACCTGAATTTCAGCCAGAGGCGGGACCGGCACCCAGGTGGGCAGGTCGTCGTCCAGTACATGGTCTTGTCGCACATAGCCATGCGCCAGCACGTAGTCCCCCAGCCGTTGTGTGCTGCGCAGCCCCGCGCAATGCCCCAGCATGATCCAGGCCGACGACCGAAGAACGGCGACATGGTCGGTAATGGTTTTGGCGTTGGACGGACCCACCCCGATGTTAATCAGGGTGATGCCGGTATTGTCTTCACGCAGCAAATGGTAAGACGGCATTTGTGGCATGCGCACCGGTGCGGTGCCTGATGGCTGGGCATTAGGCCCGGCATGGGTAATGACATTGCCAGGCTCAACCAGGGCGGTATACCCGCCTTCGCCACGCGCCAGCATGTCTTTGGCCCAGGCGCAGAATTCATCAATGTAAAACTGGTAATTGGTAAACAGCACGTAGCTCTGGAAGTGCTGGGGGCGGGTGGCTGTGTAGTGCTGCAAGCGGTGCAGCGAATAGTCAATGCGCGGTGCGGTGAAGGGGGCCAGGGGTTGTGGTTCGCCGCGGTTACCCTGCCAGGTGCCATTCACAATCGAGTCGTCGGTAATGGCCAGGTCGGGTACATCAAAATGGTCACGCAGTTGTCCGCCAATCGAGTCGGCATAAACCCCTTCAACGTAATACCCTTCAGGAAAGGCAAAGTGCAGCGGAATCGGAACGTCGGATTCGCCGATTTCAACGCCCACACCGTGATTCTTGAGCAGCAGCTGAATCTGTTCAGATAAATACCTTTCGAACAGGCCGGGCTGTGTGATGGTGGTCAGATAGGTGCCGGGTTCGACCACGTAGCCATACGACAGCCGGCTGTCGATGGGCTGGTAGGTACTGACCTTGATGCGGATGGCGGGATAGCAGGCGCGCACACGCTGTCCGGGCAACAGCTTGCCTTGCGTATATGTTTTGAAACCCTCGCGGATGAAGGCGGTATTGCGTTCGTAAATGTGGATCAGGCGGGCGACGGCGGTATAGGCGTCGTTGAACTGCTCGAACGGAATCAGTGGCGGTGTAACGAGCGGCGCAACGACACCGGCGCCGGGAAGACGAGACATAAAAACTCCTAGATCAACTGATCCATGAAACGGGCCAGCGCAATATCAAGATCGGTGACGCCCTGCTGATCATGGGTGGTCAGCGTGATACTGACACGGTTATAAATGTTATGCCATTCGGGGTGATGGTCAAGGTGCTCGGCCTGCAAAGCGACCTGTGTCATGAATCCGAAGGCTTCATTGAAGTTCTTGAAAACAAATTCTTTCTGTATGGCGTCGCGCCCCGAGCATGTGCTCCAGCCGTCCAGCTGCAACACGGCCGAAGAGGCTCCAATTAATTTGTAGTGTTGTGCCATGATGCTCCTTGGGAGGCTCTTTTAGCCAAGACAGGGGTAGGCCTGATTGGCGTTTTATCTTGTTGAGTCACTGCTTATAAAACGCCATACTATACGTTGATCGTATTCCAAAAACTTTACCGATTACTGTTCATTCAAAGCATTCAGGGGGCGACATGACATCAAGAAAAAAAGTCGGGCAACTTCAGGTCGAGGCACTGCTCTATGACTTTATTGAAAATGAGGCCTTGCCGGGCAGTGGCATCACTGCTGCAGACTTTTGGGCCGGTTTTGATGCCATCGTGCACGATCTGTCACCCGAGAATAAAGCGTTGCTGGCCGAGCGAGATCGCCTTCAGGCTGAAATGGATGCCTGGCACCGTGCCAACCCGGGCCCCATCCGCGATATGGCGGCCTACAAAGGGTTTTTGAAACGTATCGGTTATCTGCAAGACGAGCCCGCGCAGGTTCGTGTCAATACCCAAAACATTGATGTTGAGTTTTCTGATCAGGCAGGTCCGCAACTGGTGGTACCGATTACCAATGCGCGTTACGCCCTGAATGCCGCCAATGCACGTTGGGGCAGTTTGTATGACGCCTTGTATGGCACAGATGCGATTTCTGAAGAAGGCGGTGCCACGCGTTCAGGCGGGTATAACCCGGTCAGGGGTGACAAGGTTATTGCCTATGGTCGTCGGTTTCTGGATGAGGCCATCCCTTTGGCCGAAGGTTCGCACGCCGATGCGGCGGCTTACCGGGTTGCCCAAGGGGCACTGCATGTCCAGCGTACCTATGGCAAGACGGTCGGGCTGCTTAAACCCGCGGCGTTGCTGGGTTACCGGGGTGACCCGGCCTCACCGCAGGCCCTGGTGTTTTTGCACAATGGTTTGCATTTCGAGCTGCAGATCGACTCGACGCACCCGATTGGCCAGCAAGATCTGGCCGGTGTCAAAGATATCCTCATGGAATCGGCGCTGACCACCATCATGGACTGCGAAGACTCTGTGGCGACGGTCGATGCCGAAGACAAGGTGCTGGCCTATCGCAACTGGCTCGGTCTGATGACGGGCACCTTGGCTGAAGCAGTGACCAAGGGGGGCAAAACCTTCACGCGCACCTTGAACCCCGATCGTGAATATACCGATCTGAATGGCCAGGCCCGGGTTCTGGGGGGCCGTTCCATGATGTTGATCCGCAATGTCGGTCACCTCATGACCAACCCGGCCATCCTTGATAAAGACGGCAACGAAGTGCCCGAAGGCATCATGGATGCGGTGGTCACGTCCCTGATCGCCCTGCGCGACCTGCAGCGCAAGGCCAATTCACGCAAGGGGTCGGTGTATATCGTCAAGCCAAAGATGCATGGGCCTGCCGAGGTGGCGTTCACCGGCAAATTGTTTGCCCGTGTCGAGCAATTGCTGGGCATGGCGCCCAATACGCTCAAAATGGGCATCATGGACGAAGAGCGTCGTACCAGCGTCAACCTCAAGGCCTGTATTGCGCAGGCGGCCGAACGGGTGGCGTTCATCAACACGGGCTTCCTTGATCGCACCGGCGACGAAATGCATACGGCCATGGAAGCCGGTCCCATGATCCGCAAGGGTGAAATGAAACGCACCGACTGGATCGACGCCTACGAGCGCAACAATGTCCAGGTGGGTCTGGCGTGCGGTTTGCGGGGGCGGGCGCAAATTGGTAAAGGCATGTGGGCGATGCCCGACCTGATGGCCGACATGCTGATGCAAAAAATTGGCCAGTTGAAAGCCGGTGGCAATACGGCCTGGGTGCCTTCCCCGACGGCTGCGACCTTGCATGCCCTGCATTACCATCAGGTCGATGTCCAGGACATTCAGCGGGGTATGGAAGGTAAAACCGAAGCCCTGCTCGACAAGATCCTGGCCGTGCCGGTTACCGCCAACCCCGACTGGACCGACGCAGAAAAGCAGCAAGAGCTCGACAACAATGCCCAAGGCATTCTGGGTTATGTCGTGCGCTGGATCGACCAGGGCGTCGGATGCTCGAAGGTACCCGACATTCATAACGTCGGCCTGATGGAAGACCGTGCCACCCTGCGTATTTCCAGCCAGCATATTGCCAACTGGTTACGTCATGGTGTGGTGACCACAGACCGTGTCATGGAAACCCTGAAGCGCATGGCGGCGGTCGTTGATGGTCAAAACCAGGGTGATCCGTTGTACAAACCGATGGCTGGACATTTTGATACCTCGGTGGCGTTCAAGGCGGCATGTGATCTGGTGTTCAAGGGGCTTGAGCAGCCCAACGGCTACACCGAGCCGTTGCTGCACCATTGGCGACAGGTCGCCAAGCAAGGCTGATCCCGGTTTTCTACCGCACAAAAAAGCCAGCGCTGCAGCGCTGGCTTTTTAACCCTGTTCGGGCTTTCTTCCCGGACACTTCAGGTTTCGATGTGCCCGGGTTCAGGGCTTGTAAAGTGTTGCACCTTTCACAAGCCCGTGTCTAAGAGACCTAACCCCGCACCTTACCCACAATCTCGTCGAGCCATTGCAGCAGCAGGTCGATTTCTTCAGCCGAGATGTTCAGTGCCGGCATGAAGCGCAGCAGGTCGGGGCGAGGGGCATTCAGCAGCAAGCCTTCAGGGGCGCGGTCGCGCGCTGCAGCCACAATGGCAGCGCCATCGGCCTTGCCCAGCTTCAGGGCCCGCAGCATACCAACCCCGCGCTCACCGTCCATGCCCCATTTGGCTGACAGCGCCAGCAACCCTTCTGACAATTGCTTTGCACGTTCATTGACGGCGGCCATGAAGTCAGGGGCGCTGACTTCGTCAAATACCGCGATACCGGCAGCCGCCATAAGCGGGTTGCCGTTATAGGTGCCGCCCTGGTCACCGTGTTCAAAGCACGATACCGCTTCGCGTGCGCACAGCGCCGCCAGGGGTACGCCACTGCCGATCCCTTTGGCCAGGGTCATGATGTCGGGTTCGATATCTGAATGCTGGTAGGCGAACAGTTTGCCCGTGCGTCCGATACCGGTCTGGACTTCGTCGACAATCATCAACATGCCATGTTCGCGTGTGAGGGCGCGCAGGGCTTGCATAAATTCGACCGTAGCCGGAATGACACCGGCTTCACCCTGAACAGGTTCGAGCATGACGGCAACGGTTTTGTCGTCGATCAGGGCGCGAACCGATTCGATGTCGTTCAGTTCAGCCTTGGGGAAGCCTTCAACCTGGGGCGCGAACAGGGTGTCCCAACCAGGTTTGCCCGATGCTGACATCGTGGCCAGGGTGCGGCCATGGAAACCATGGTTGAACGTGATGATTTTGTAGGCGCCGTTGCGATTGACCTTGCCCCACTTGCGCGCCAGTTTGATCGCCCCTTCGTTGGCTTCGGCGCCGCTATTGGCAAAGAAGACACGGTCGAAGCAAGAGGCGCCGGTAATGCGTTTGGCCAGGTCGATGGATGGCTGGTTGTAGAACGCCGGCGAGGGGTTGATCAGGGTCGAGGCTTGTTTGTTCAAGGCCGCTACAACCGAGGGCGGGCAGTGCCCCAGGCAATTGACAGCCCAGCCTTGCAGAAGATCAAGGTAGCGTTTGCCGTTATGGTCTTCAAGCCACGAGCCTTGGCCACGAACGAAAACCAGCTCGGGGCGTGCGGTGATTTCCATCAGGGCTTGAACGCCCGACTGATCAAATTGCATGGTGACATCCTGGAAAATAAGAGGTGGGGCAGCAATACTGCACGAAATCAGATTTTAACGTACCGGGCCTCTGGGTATATAGTGAGCATCAATCCTTTTTACCGGAATGATCGGCCATGGAAAATCTGGATCTTGTTGTTTTACGTGCCTTGAAAGACTGGCGTCTGGCCGGTAAACGTGCATTTCTTGCGACTGTGGTGCGCACCTGGGGCTCTTCTCCGCGTCCGGTGGGTTCAACTATGGCGCTGTGCGAAGACGGGGCGGTGGTGGGTTCGGTGTCAGGGGGGTGTATTGAAGACGATCTGATCTACCGTTTTACCAAGGCCTATGCGGGCGCGCCGCACAATGAAGATATGCCGCACGGGCCGCCACGATTTCTGAAATACGGGATCAAGGCCGATGAGGCGCATCGCTTCGGTTTGCCCTGTGGAGGCACGCTGGAACTGTTGCTTGAGTTTGACCCCGATCCGCACACCTTGGTTGAATTGATTTCGGCCTTGCAGCAGGGGCAACTGATGCAGCGCCGGGTCCGTCTGGCCGATGGCGGCGTATCGCTGCAGCCAGCCAGCCAGCCTGAAGCCTTGGCGGTGTCAGACACTGAACTGGTCAACACCTTTGGGCCTGAATATCGCATGCTGCTGATTGGTGCGGGGCAGCTCACCGAGTATTTGGCCACCATGGCGTTGTTCAATGGTTTTGCGGTGACTGTTTGCGACCCGCGCGAGGAATACCGTGGGGGCTGGTCGGTGCCGGGTGTGACCGTGGTGTCTGATATGCCGGATGACGTTGTGCTGGCTTTCCGTGCCGATCGTCGTTCTTGCATCATTGCCTTGACGCATGACCCTAAACTTGATGACCTCGCCCTGCTTGAGGCCCTTGACACAGACGCTTTTTATGTGGGTGCCATTGGTTCGCGCAGCAACAATCAGGCCCGTCATCAGCGCATGATTGAGCATTTTGACCAGACGCCCGAGTCGCTCAAGCGCCTGCGGGGCCCCATCGGTATCTATATCGGTAGCAAGACGCCGTCAGAAATTGCCGTCAGCATCATGGCTGAAGTGCTGGCCGTGAAAAATGGCGTGACCCTGCCGCGCGACATGGAAGTGGCATTTGCCAAAAATAATACGGGTGTGGCCGGTTCGGGTGCCGAACTTGTTTGTTCGATTCCAGCGGTCTGAAATTTGGCCCTTAAAAAACGGCATCATCGCGAAACCAGCCGGTGATGCTCCATCGTGTGCGGCGTGTGGGCAAAACTTCGTGCCAGATGGTGTCGCTTCTGAAGACCACCAGTCGCCCCGGCAGTGGCAATAGTTTTGTCATGCGATTGGCGGGGTTCGCGCTGGGTGTGTCGGTGTCGCCGACATCGTAAAGGCACAATTCACCGCCGTCTTCAGGGCCCCAGTCGTCGTTCAGATAAAACACGACCGAGATTTTCCGGTGAGGGCTGTTGCGATGCTGATCGAGATGTTTGCTGTAGCCGTAGCCGCTGTCATAGCGGGCGAGGTGGAATTCTTCGCTGCGCAGCCCAAGATAAAAATTCTGGTTCAGGGTGTGGCGAAGTTCGGCCAGAAAGCCGGTGAAGGGGAGGGTATTGAAAGGAGGGGTTTGAAAATCGACCCAGCTGATGCTGTCGCCGCGAATATTGGGGTTTTTGTGCCGGCTTGCGTGTTTCCCGATGGTGGCTTCGTGAAACTGGCCGGCTTCCCAGAGTGTTTGGCTTAACCCCCTTAGGGTTAGCCGCCAGTCGGGTGGAATGAGCCCGTCTGACATGGCCCAGCCTTGTTCGGCAAGGCCGGTAAAAAATTGCGCCGGTAGTGCGATCAAGATGTTCGCCTAAAGTTGGAATTTTAAGCGATATCCCTAGGTTCCTACAAAATACTTCAAGAGTAAACTTTTGAGGTTGAATCAATTGTGGGGACAAGTCTATGGCTTACGATAAACTCTTGCGTGTATGCGTTGCCGGAGCCGGGGCGATAGGCTGTACGGTCGCGGCGCGGCTGGCCAAAAGCGGCCAGCCCGTTAACGTGCTGGCGCGCAGTAAAACGCTGGATGCCTTGCGTCAAACCGGTATTCATCTAACCGATCTTGAGGGTGAGCACAGGGCTGCAGTCAATGCCAGTGGCAACGCCGCTGATTTTGGTGCGCAGGACATTATTTTCGTGAGCACCAAGGCGCAGTCCTTTTCCTCGATCCTGCCCTTGTTGTCACCCATGATTGGTCCCGAGACCGTGGTTGTACCGATGGTGAACGGGGTGCCGTGGTGGTATTTCCATGCCGAGGGCGGGCGTTTCTCGGGGCAGGGGGTCAATGCGGTTGATCCTGATGGTCGTCTGGCGCAAACCTTGCCGCTGACGCAGGTTCTGGGTTGTGTGGTGTTTATCACGGC
>CAYTSJ010000012.1:0-14099 GCA_964440385.1 uncultured Pusillimonas sp.
GAACGGTACAAGGCCCGTATCGAAGGGCGCGCCGAACACGAGACCTATGACCTGAGGTTAATCACTACCCATTCGGGTACACGCTGGTTCCGGATCAGCGGGGTGCGTATCCAGTGGAATGGGGAACCCGCAACACTCTCGTTCATCAGCGACATTCATGAGCGCAAAACGCGGGAAGAAGAAGTTCGGGAGCTGGCTTATGTTGATTCGCTGACACAGTTGCCTAATCGTCGTTTGCTTGAAGACCGGTTGAGTCAGGCGATCTCTCAGTCTGCGCGCACTGATGCGTATCTGGCCGTTTTGTTCATTGACCTTGACAAGCTCAAGGTCTTGAACGATGCCCGAGGGCACAAAGCCGGAGACCTTTTGCTGGTAGAGTCGGCGCGACGTTTGCGGGCTAATGTTCGTGAGGTCGATACCGTGGCGCGTCTGGGCGGGGATGAATTTGTGGTGTTATTAAGCCCGCTGGACGACGACGTTGTGCGTGCACGAGCGCAAGCCCAGATCGTTGCCGAGAAAATTCTGCGTGCGCTCAAGGCACCTTATGAGCTGCAGGTCAACAATGATGATCACACCGGTATTGAAACCCATCTGGGGTCAGGCAGTATCGGGGTTCATGTGTTTAAAGCCCCGATTGACAGTATTGATACCTTGCTGGATAACGCGGATGCGGCCATGTATCGCGCCAAGCAGGCGGGGCGTGGCAGGGTCCAGATGTTTGATGAGCTGGCTGGCTAGCGTCTCTCTAAAGCTGTTGCATGAAAATTTTGCATACCTCTGATTGGCACCTTGGTCGTACTTTGTACGGGCGCAAGCGTCATGAAGATTTTCAGGCGTTTCTTGACTGGTTGCTACAGACACTTCAACAGGAAGCGATTGAAGTCTTGCTGGTGGCCGGTGATGTTTTCGATACCACCACGCCGGGTAATCGTGCGCAATCCATGTACTACCGCTTTCTGTCCGAGGTCGCCCGGTCGCACTGCAGGCATGTGGTGATTGTGGCCGGTAACCATGATTCTCCCTCGTTTCTGAATGCGCCCGCGCCTTTTCTGAAAGCACTGGATGTGCATGTGGTCGGGCAGTCGGAGGCTATTGATGATGAGGTTCTGGTGCTGCGCGGTACTGAAAATCAGCCTGAACTGATCGTGTGTGCCGTGCCTTATCTGCGCGACCGCGATATCCGGCGGGTTGAGCCCGGCGAGAGCCCCGATGACAAAGAGCGCAAACTGCTGGAGGGCATCCGCGCCCATTATGCGGCCGTGGCCGAACATGCACTGCAGGTGCGCAAGCATCTTGGGACCAGTGTCCCCATCGTGGCAACGGGTCATTTGTTTACGGCCGGGGGGCAAACCGTTGATGGCGACGGGGTTCGCGAACTGTATGTGGGCTCACTGGCGCATGTGAATGCCAGTATTTTTCCCGCAACCTTTGATTACGTTGCGTTGGGGCATTTGCACGTTCCGCAAGCGGTGGGGGGTAATGAACGGATTCGCTACAGTGGTTCGCCCTTGCCCATGGGCTTTGGCGAGGCACGACAGCAGAAAAGTGTTTGTCTTGTCACCTTTGAACAGGCTACCCCACTGGTCGTGCGATTGTTGAATGTGCCTGTTTTTAAAGCCCTTGAACGCGTCAGGGGTGACTGGGAAACCATCTGTGCCCGATTGCTGGCTTTAGCCCAGACCGGTTCGGTCGCATGGCTTGAAATCATCTATGAGGGCGCTGATGGGGTGGGCGACTTGCGCGAACGCCTTGAGACGTTAGTGGCGGGTAGCGCACTTGAGATCCTGCGTGTCAAGAACAGTCGCATGGTCGACCGCGCAGCGATGTTGGCGAGCGCTGATGAAACGCTTGATGATCTGACCATCGATGACGTGTTCGAGCGTTGTCTGGAAGCGAACGACATTCCGTCTGACCAGCGCCCCATGCTGCTGCAAAGTTACCGCCATGTGGTGCAATCACTGTTTGAAGAAGATGTCCGTGCTGACCAAGACTGACGCCATGAAGGGTAGACGATGAGGATCTTGCAGATTCGCTTCTGTAACCTGAATTCGCTCGTGGGTGAATGGCGGGTGGACCTGACCAACCCGGCCTACGTCGCAGACGGAATTTTTGCCATTACTGGCCCGACAGGGGCGGGTAAAACGACCTTGCTGGATGCCGTTTGTCTGGCGCTCTATGGGCGGACGCCGCGCCTGAGCAAAGTGACTCAGGGGGCCAACGACATTATGTCGCGTCAGACCGGTGAGTGCTTTGCCGAGGTGGTTTTTGAAACGACGGCGGGTCGCTATCGCAGCCACTGGAGCCAGCATCGTGCACGCAAAAAGGCGGGGGCGGCGCTGCAGGCGCCCAAACATGAAATTGCGCTCGCCGATAGCGGTGAAATTCTTGAGTCCAGCCTGCGCGGCTCGGTCGAGCGTATAGAAGCCTTGACCGGGATGGACTTTGAGCGTTTCACCCGGTCGATGTTGCTGGCACAAGGCGGCTTTGCTGCATTTCTGCAAGCGGGCGCCGACGAACGTGCGCCGATTCTTGAGCAAATTACCGGTACCGAAATCTACAGTCAGATTTCTATTCGGGTCCATGAAACCTTGCGCAGTGCGCGTGACGCGCTGGCGCTGTTGAAAGCGGAAACGCAGGGCGTGACGCTGCTGGATGAGGCTGAGGAGGCGGGTCTTCAACAGGCCGTTGTGCGTGATCTGGCGGCCGAAGCGCAAGTCAAAGCAGACCAGACCCAGCTGCAGGCGCAGATGGCGTGGTTGAAAGGGATTGAAACCCTTGAGAACGAGCTGATCCAGCTTTTGCAGGAAGAGGCGCGACTGGCCTTGGAAGAAGTCGGTTTTGTCCCCGAGCGGCAGCGTCTGGTGCGTGCGCAGTCGGCCTCCGTTCTGGACGGGCAGTACGCCGCCCTGTGTGGTCTGCGCTCGCAGCAGGTCGATGACGCCGCGCGCCAAGCCAAGGTCCAGGCGCTTGTACCCGGCTTACAAGCTAGCGTTGACGCATTGAATCAGCAGATGGGTGTTGCCACTCAGCGGACTCAAGAGGCCAGGCAGGCACTCAAGACGCAAGCGCCTTTGCTGCAAGAGGTCAGGTTGCTGGACCAGCAGTTGGCTTCCATCGTCCGCGAACAGGTCCAAGTGCAAAAAAACGATGAAGTGCGTCAGTATCAGGCATCGCTGGCAGAGGCTCAAAAAGCCTTGCAGTTGGTGCAGACGCAGGCACTTGACGCCCGTGCTGAACAGCAAAACGCTGTCCAGCAGCTGACCCAGGCCCAGGCGACTTTGGCCGACAAGTTACAGGGTCGGATGCTGCGTGAATACCGTGCTGAAAAAGAGTCACTGTTGCGCGAGTTAGCCCTGCTTGCCCGGATTGCAGAGCTGGAATCGCATCGAGCGCGGCTTGAAGAGGGCCAACCCTGTCCTTTGTGCGGGGCCACGGATCACCCGTTTGTAAAAGGCCAAGTGCCCGTGCCCGATGCGGTCGAGCTGCGGATCAGTGCGCTGACGGCCCTGATTGAGACCCTTGAGGGGCTTGAGGGGCAGGTCATTGCGCTGCAAGCCGCACTGCAGAAAGTGGCTGAGCGTCAGGCCGCGTTGCACAGTGCTCAAGCGGTGGCCCAATCGCGCCTGGAAGCGGCCCAGCTGGCATGTGAACAGGCCCAGGCCCGGCAGACAGCCATGCTTTCCCAGTTGCAGCAGCACCATCTGCAGGTCAGTATGCAGCGGCAGGCCTTGTTTGGCGACCAACAGGCCGATGTTGAAGAACGTCGTTTGCAAGTGGCCTGCGACCAGGCTGAATTGGCCGAGCGCGTTGCGCGTGAACAGCTGGCACAACAGACGGAAAAATTGACCCAGGCGCAGGCCCAAATCCAGACCCTCAAAGAGCGGCTGGATGAAACGGCGAAAGCCCTGGTTCTAGCTCAGCCAGCTTTTGATGAGGCGAGACGTGAGGCCGGGTTTGCTGACGAAGCAGCGTTTCTGGCGGCGCGTCTTGATGCCAAGGCGCAGCAGGCGCTGATGCAACAGGCCAAGGCACTGGACGATCGGCGGATTAATCTTGAGGCGCGCACCAAAGATCGTCGCCAGCGCCTGGATGCAGCGACTGCCTTGCAGTTAACACAGGCAGACCATGCCACGCTCGAAGCCCGGTCCCGTCAAGCTGAACTTGAACTCAACCGTTTGGCGCAAGCTATCGCCGGCGTTCGTCATCGTCTGGCCGACAACGCGGCGGCCAGATTACGGCTACAAGAAAAGCAGCACGCCATTGAAGCGCAGCAGGTCGAGTGCCAACGCTGGGAAAACTTGCATGCACTGATCGGCTCATCCGATGGCAAGAAATACCGGAATTTCGCCCAAGGCCTGACGTTCGAAATGATGGTGCGCCATGCCAACCGGCAGTTGCAGAAGATGACAGACCGGTATCTGCTGGTGCGGGACACCGTCCAGCCGCTGGAGCTGAATGTGGTGGACACCTATCAGGCTGGCGAAGTACGTTCAACCCGGAATCTGTCGGGGGGAGAAAGTTTTATCGTCAGTTTGTCACTGGCGCTGGGGTTGTCGAATATGGCCAGCCAGAACGTACGGGTTGACTCGTTATTCCTGGACGAGGGTTTTGGCACCCTGGACGAAGACGCGCTGGACACCGCATTGGAAACCCTGGCGGGTTTGCATCAGGAAGGTAAATTGATTGGCGTAATTTCCCATGTGCCTGCACTAAAAGACCGCATCAGCACGCAAATTGAAGTGATTCCGATGACGGGGGGCAAGAGCGTGCTGAATGGGCCGGGGTGTTTCAGCGTTTGATGATTTTCCCTATCAAGGCCATGATTGGCAAGCTGACCAAAGCAATACTCACCGAAGGATGTGCATTCAACACTACGGAAGCCAACGAGGCAAGAACGCACGTGATTGCTAAAGATGCACCTATATATTGACCAAGTCTGAAGTCTTTACGTCTAGCTTCCAGTTCTGCGTTTTCGTAGCTTATTCGATGGATTTGTTCTTTTTCTGCCATCTGAAAAATGCGTTCGGCACCGTTTTCGATGACTTCATTGAAACCGCTTTAAACACTAGGTGGGGGAAGAGGCCCAACCCACTGTAATGAGACAACTGGATTATTCTTGGTAGTGTCGTTTTCCGGAAGTTTTTGCTTCGACATGTTCACGCTTGATTACCCTATTGAAGTCATCGCCGATACGCCTTATGTCTTGGCGAATTCTGGATGAGTCAGAGCCCTCGAGTTTTGGGTAATCTGGCACTGAGGCTATAACTGACGGGGATGCGAGACCAGCAAAGATCCCAGCGAAAAATGAACGTGTATTTCGCATGTGTATCTCCTTGGAAGCGGTTCAACAGTATAGCTGAGGCTGATTACCCTAAAACCTGTTTTTTGAGTAATCATCTTATGTGATCCTATCAAGTTTTCTATGCCCTTCAGGTCATTTTCGACTACCCGCAAAGACCGCAGGCACCCGTATCTCGCCGGTCTGTTTCAGAACGTCTCTTGCCAGAGCGCCTGATATTCACGCGGTTGGTTTACTATCAACCCCCCACCATTTACATTCCGGAGCCCCTATGTTTTATTCCGCCCTCAAGACCCTGCATATTTTGTCGATCATTGTGTGGGTCGGCGGTATGGTGTTTGCCCATTGTTATCTTCGTCCTTCAGTGGCCATGCTTGAGCCGCCGCAGCGCTTGCGTTTGATGGCCGAGGTACTGGGCCGGTTTTTCAGGCATGTGCTGGTGGTTTCGCTGCTGGCGGTGGCGACAGGGGTCTGGATGATCGGTCGAGCGGCTCGTGCTGCGGCTGAAGCGGGCGTGGCGTTCAAGATGCCTCTTGACTGGCACATCATGTCGGCCACGGGCGTACTGATGCTGCTGATTTTCTTTGTGATCCGGTTCCGGTTCTACCCAAAACTGACGCATACCGTCAGTGTGGCAGACTGGCCGGCAGCCGGGGTCGCCATGGCCGGCATTCGCCGCTGGGTGTCGGTGAATCTGGTGCTGGGCGTGGCGACTATTGTTGTGGCGGTGTTGTAGGCGACCTTGTATAGCGTGAGGTCGCAAGAGTTCAAGGCTGGAACACGTACCCCTGGCCACGCCTGGCCTTCACCGGCAGCGTTGAGCCCGTTTCCCGGGTGACCTTGCTGCGAAGCCGGCTGATGATGACTTCAACCCGATGCTTGTTGTATTCGTCGGGTAACAGACCCAAAGCAATGGCTAACTCCTGGTCACTGACACCCAGCCCCGGCTTTGCAAATAATGTGCGCAGGATACGCACTTCATTGAGCGTCAACCGCACGCTCAGCCCTTCAGAAACGTACAGTACGCTCTCGTCCGGCTGCAGAACCCATTGTAGGGTTGGTCCGGCCTTGATGGGCAAGACTTTTTCAGAAGATGCCGTGCTGTCGGCAGAAAAGGCGCGTCGCTCGGCCAGGCGTTGAATCACCAGACTCAGTTCGTCAATGTCGACCGGTTTTGTCAGGTAGGCATCGGCACCGGCTTTCAGCCCGACCAGTTTGTCGTCGCGCAGGGCACGCGCGGTGACGAACACGATGCCGATGTAGCGATCGTGCCCGCGCAGATAACTGCAGATTTCCAGACCGTTTTCGCCTTCGAGCCCGATATCCAGTATGACCACATCGAACGTGTGAAACGCCATGCGGCGGTAAAGTTGCTGCGCGTTTTCAAAGGTTTCAGCCTGGCAACCCATATGGTGCAGTTGAAAGCAGAGCTCTTCACGCAGGTCAGCATGGTCTTCAACAATGGCAACGGCGGCAATGCGGATTAAGGGCACGGTATTTCGACTTGAGAAGGGCAGGCATCATCATATCTTGGCAAGTCAGCGCGTCTCAAGTCTTTGTTTTTTAACTCGACTGGTGCTTAATCGGTGCCTCGCAGTATGCTGTGCTGCCTGATCAACCCGACAAGGTGAGATCAAATCGCTTGAACGCGGACATTATTCATGTTTCTTCCTGACCCCAAAACATTGTCTTTGCTGATTGGCATTGCCAACCTGATTTTCGCGCTGTTGGCGACAATTTACATTGCCAATTCAAAAGGTAAGCACCCGGCGCTAGAGGTATGGCGATGGGGCCGGTTGATGGCAGGATCAGGCTATTTATTGAATCTGGTCAGCAGTGTTTCGCCGCAATGGATTCACCCGGTCACAGGGCACTTGTTACAACTTGGCGGGGGCGGGTGTGATATTGCCGCGTACGCCTTGCTACTGGGTCGAGGCCAGTGGCTGCGGCCCTTGAAATGGGCGGTTGGTTTTGGTGTGGTAAGTCTGCTGCTGGTCAGTGTTGTGTCCCCGTCACAACACCCGCGATTACTTCTGTTTTCTGTTTTTGCCGTCATCGTGTACGCCGTGCTTGTCAGGTTGATCTGGTACAAAAATGCTGGCAATGGCTTGCGCAGGTTGATTGGTTTTATCGACAGCGTGTTATTGGTGGTGTTGCTGTTACGGGTGGGCAAGGGGCTGATGGTGGGGCCCCTGGTCAGGTTTGACCAGGATCTTCTTACCGTCATGCTGTACCTGACGGTCTACCTGGTGCTGATCATTAACGGTTTTGGTTTTTTGCTGCTGGTCAAACAACAGGCCGACCGTGCGCTGCACGATGCATTGGATCAGTTAGGCCAGGCGGATGAAGATCGTCGTCAATTATTGGCGATGGCATCTCATGAGTTTCGTACCCCGGTGGCCAAAATCAAGGCGGCGCTCGATTCATTGCGATTTTTACCTGATAGTCAGACGCCGCAGATCTCAGGACGACTGACCAATATCCGCCTTGCTTCCCAGCGCTTGACCGATCTGGCAAACACCTTGTTGACCTTTGAGCGTTTGCAGCAGCCAGGCTTGCCCGGGTTGCGTGAGCAGGTTGATCTGGTAGAACTGTGCCAGGGGATACGTGCGTCGTATCCCCAATCCACCCCGTTAAGGCTTGAGATGCCTGCCGGGCCGGTGGTGGCAAAGGTCGATGCAACCCAGATCCGGATTGCGCTGCAAAACCTGGTTGACAATGCGATTGAACATAGCGGGCTGGCAGATACAGGACAACTGACTTCCTTGGCTCCGGAAGGGGACAATCCTGCGGTCTGCCTTTTCTTGTGCCAGGGGGCCGAAGGTATCGAGCTGGGTGTCTCCGACCAGGGGCAGGGTGTCCCGGAAGCCGATATTCCGTTGATTTTTGAGCCCTTCAGAAACCCTCGTGGCGATTTATTGCGGGGGGTCGGATTATCGATTGTGCGCCAGGTCGCGCGGTCTCATGGTGGTGACGCTTACCTGAAATCTAATACCCCTCAAGGTACTGTGATTTTTCTCAAGATACCCTTGGAGTAACGTAGAAACTCTCAATTTCGAGAGTATTTGAGAGCCTTT
The DNA here is from genome assembly GCA_964440385.1 of uncultured Pusillimonas sp. Lineage (GTDB taxonomy): Bacteria > Pseudomonadota > Gammaproteobacteria > Burkholderiales > Burkholderiaceae_B > Neopusillimonas. The sequence goes on from CAYTSJ010000012.1 coordinate 8,377, forward strand.
ACGTTGAAGGACTTCATAAGCTGCTGGTGCATATTCTCAGCCAGGAGTCTTCAAATGTATCGTCATGCCTCGCTTAATCGCATGTATCGTGTTGTCTGGAATGCCTCTAAAGGGGTATGGCAGGCGGTGTCTGAAACTGCGAAGGGGCCGAGTAAATCAGGGGTGTCACGGGCTGCACGGCGTGCTTCCGGGTTTACGTGGTCTGCACTGGCAGCCGGTACCTTGCTGATTCTTGGCTTGCCGGCCCACGCTGCCGGGCCCGCAGCGCATCAGCTGCCGACAGGGGGTGTGGTTGTTGGAGGGGATGCCACGATCAGCACCAGTGGTTCCCGGATGGATGTCAACCAGACTTCGCAGCGTGCTGCCGTTGACTGGCAGTCATTCAATGTGGGTAGCGCTGCACATGTCCACTTCGAGCAGCCCGCCGGTGGTGCGACACTCAATCGGGTTGTGGGGGCAGACCCCAGCGCGATTTATGGCAAGGTGACCGCCACGGGGCAGGTTTACCTGGTTAACCCGAACGGTGTGCTGTTTGCGCCTGGCGCCCAGGTAAATGTGGGCGGGCTGGTGGCATCGACCCTGGACATCAAGAACGAAGATTTCATGGCGGGCAAAAATGTCTTCGAAGGTGCCAGCAGTAATGCCATCATCAATCAGGGCAATATTACGGCAACCGAGGGTGGCACCGTTGCCCTGATTGCCGCCAAAATCACCAACGAGGGCAGTATCACTGCCAAGGGTGGCAATGTACTTGCAGGCGCCGGCAGAAAAGTCACGCTTGACATGGGCGGGCCGGTCAAATTGCAGGTCGAACAGGCCGCCATAGACGCCCAGATTCAGGCCGGTGGCGTCATCAAGGCCGACGGCGGCACGGTTTTAATGACCGCGAAGGCGGCGGGGGATTTGTCGTCCACCGTTATTAATCAAACCGGTGTCATTGAAGCCCAGACCTTGTCAACTGGCCAGCGTGGCGAGATTGTGCTGCTTGGGGACATGTTGAACGATCAGGTGGTTGTCGCGGGCAAGCTCGATGCCAGTGCGCCCAATGGCGGTCACGGTGGTTTCATTGAAACTTCGGCCGCGGCTGTCAAGGTCAAGGAAACCGCGCGGGTGACGACCAAGGCAGCCAGCGGCAAGAATGGTCAATGGTTGATTGATCCGACCGATTTTACGATCGGTGCCAATGATCCGGCAGGTTCGGTGGCATCGGGGCAGGCGACAGGCAGCTATATCAAGAACACGACCCTCGAAACGGCACTGAATGCCGGTAATGTACTGATTGCGACACCTGCAACCGATAACGGTACTGATACCGGCGCTATTCATGTGAATGCCGACGTTACCTGGTCGACGAATAAACTGACGCTTGAGGCCCATGGCGACATCAACATCAACGCCAGGCTGAATGCGCACAATAATGCCTCGCTCGACATGAAAGCCGGGTACAGCACGCCTGGGTCTGCGGGTGGCAACTATGATTCCACCAAGTCGGTGAAAGTCGGCATGAATGCTGATGGTAGCTTCAAGGGTAAAGTCAGTTTTTATACCGATGCAGGGACAACAGCGCGTGCCGGCACCGGGTTTTTGAATATCAATGGCAACGCCTACACGGTGATTACGGCCCTGGGCTCAAGCCCGACTGATACCACTGCAGGGCGCCTGACAGCCATTGGCGCAAGCGGGGCCGGTCCGCTTTCAGGGTTTTACGCGCTGGGTGCCGATATTGATGCCAGCGCAACCACGAATACCGCCGTCTGGCGGTATTCAGCCTTGGGCAGCACATATTACGGGTTCAGACCGCTGGGTAGCAGCACAGGCGGGGTCGGTACAGCTTTCACCGGTGTCTTCAACGGCCTCGGGCATACCATAGACAAGCTCTATGTGGCCCACCCCAACGCAAATTACAGTCCATATTTTTACAGTGCGCCTACCGGTTTGTTCAGCAGCCTGAACGGAGGGCAGATTGGTAATGTGGGGGTGACCCATGTTGATTTCCCCAATTACGGGGCCGCAGATGTTGGTGGTCTGGTTGGCCGAATCAACAGTGGTACGGTCTACAACAGTTATGTCACGACCGCCAGCGGCAAGAGCATAGGTGGCGGGACCAATGTGGGGGGGCTGGTCGGGCAGGTCGCGGGGCCGGCCTCTGTCGTGCAAAACAGTTGGGCCAGCGCAACGGTGGTTGGCAGCTCATCGATTGGCGGCCTGGTGGGTAATCTATCGGGCGGCGCGTCGATTCTGGGCAGCCGGGCCTCTGGTGCCGTTGGCAGCAGCGGTTCTAGCGTCTCGGCAGGTGGCCTGGCGGGAAGTGTTACGGGGTCTAACGTTCTTGACAGTTACTACAACGGCCCCTCAGTTGTGGGACACAAATATCTTGGCGGGTTGTTGGGTAGCTATGATCTAACCTCAACCATCAATAATTCGTATTACAACGTTGCAGACGTCAGTATCAACGGTGCCAAGGGGCAGGTCACTCTTGGGGGCATTTACAGCCCGCAATACACGCAGTGGCAAGATGGTAGTCGTCAGGCTTTGTCGGCGGCCTCGACGTTTAGCCTTGTGGACACTGAATATTACGCGCTCGGTTCGGTGGCTGACCTGGCCAACGCCCTGGCGTTTGTATATACCGACGGTATCAAGTACAAGCTCACGGCAAACATAGATTTGGCCACGCCGTATCAGCCCGCCGGCGAGGGGGCCACGGCTATCTCGCTGGCGGGCTGGAGCCTGGCGCGCCTGAAAGGCATTTTTGATGGCAATGGCAAAACACTCAGCAACATGGCCATCCAGCAAAGCTACAACAAAGATGTTGGACTTTTTGGCAAGCTTGACGGCGCGACTGTTCAGAATCTGACGCTGGCCGGTGTAACGGTCAGCGGGTACGGCAATTCGGGCGCACTGGCTGGTTCGGCCAGCAACACGTCGGTCATTCAGTCAGTCACGGTTACCGGCGCGGTGGTCAGCGGCGGTGCCGAAGGCAACGCCGGCGGGCTGGTGGGCTATAACACGTCTGGGTCGGCCATCAGCGCCAGTAGTGTTGCCGGTACCTTGTCCAGCACCGGCGCCAATGCCGGGGGGTTGGTGGGGCTGAATGACTCCACGGTGCCGGTGGCTATCAGCACGTCTTCGTCCAATGTGGTCCTGACCTCAAGCGGTGCCCAGTCGGGTGGTCTGGTCGGCAAGAACAGTGGCGCCACCATCAAAGACAGCTTCGCCAATGGCAGCGTCACCGCCACCTTCCAAAGCGATGTGGGGGGCCTGGTCGGGCTGAATACGGCGTCGGCAACCATCAACAACAGTTATGCCACCGGCGCGGTCATCGGGTCAGCCAATGTGGGCGGTCTGGTGGGGTTGCACGAGGGCAGTTCCGCCATTGTCGACAGTTACGCCGAGGGGACGGTGGCCGGAACCACGGATATCGGCGGCCTGGTCGGCGAGAGCAGCGCGTCCAGCATGACTGGCAGCTTTGCCCGGTTGGGCGCGGTGACCGGTAACGCGAACGGCAGCAACGCGGGTGGTCTGGTGGGTCTGGCAACCAGCACAACCATCACGAACAGTTATTCCAGCAAAAATGTCACCGGAACCAGTCCGGCGACCCTGAATCAGGTCGGGGGGCTGGTGGGCTTTGCCACGACTTCAACCGGTATTGCCAACAGCTATGCCCTGGGCAACGTCAGTGGCGGTCATGATGTGGGTGGTCTGACCGGCGTCTTGCGCAACAGCGCCACCATTACCGCGGGCAGTTACTACGCCGGCACCACGGTAACGGGTACACGTAATGTGGGGGGGCTGGTGGGTAACGATTACCTGGAAAACGGTAATCAGTCGACCCAGAACTCGGTGCTGTACGACACCACAACCCGCATCAGCAACAGTTTCTACAATGCCGATGCCGTCAGTATCAATGGCGGCAAGCACATCACTCTGGGCGCGATGTACAACGCCCAGTATTCAGCCTGGTTCAATGCCGCAGCCAATAACCGGGCCGCCCTTGACCCAGCCACGGCAAGCGGGCCATTGGGGCTGGGGGCGGCCGATGGCAATGGCTACCATGACCTGAACGCCGGCAATCTCGAGTTTGCCCTGGGGTTTGCGTACCATGACGGCATCAAGTTCAAACTGACTGAAAACATCGACCTGTCTGCGCTGCCTCACAGCGACGCCACGCCGGGCAACCTGTTCCAGTGGCATTTGCCGCAGTTTGGTGACACCGCGTCCAACGGTGCCAGTTTCGACGGCACCGGCTTCACCCTGAGCAACCTTGCGGTATCCCAAAGCTTCAACAATGATATCGGCCTGTTTGGCCGGCTGGTTAACGCCGAAGTCAAGAATCTGAATGTGAATGCCGCCGGCAACGGGTCGGCGACCCTGGCAGGCTATGCCAACGTGGGCGGGCTGGTCGGCTACAACCACAACAGCACGATTACAGATATTTCCGTATTCGGGGTGAATGCAACCGGGGGTTCCGGCTTCAGTGCCCAAACGCCTGCCGGGTTCGGCGTAGGCGGTCTGGTGGGGTATAGCAAGGCCAATTCCAGCATTGCCAACATCAACGCTCAAGCCTCACGTCTGAATGCGACGCTGACCAGCAATGGCCAATACGTGGGCGGGCTGGTGGGTTACAGCGAACAAACCACGATTAATGCAGCTCACACGGTGGCTACCCTGGGCGGCACCGGAACCCAGGACTTCGGCGGGCTGGTCGGGCGTAATGTCTCGGCCTCGCACATCAGCCACAGTTCTGCCACCGGCCTGACGATTGACAGCACGGGCAAGTCCAATGTGGGTGGTCTGGTGGGCTACAACGGCGACAACTCTGACATTTCCGACAGTTACAGTACGACCCGCATCACCGGGTCCGGCAGTGGCGTGGGCGGGCTGGTCGGTTTCAATACGGCTCAATCCGACATTACCCGCAGTTATGCCACCGGCGCAGTGTCGGGCAACAGTTCGGTGGGGGGGCTGGTGGGGCAGAACAGCTCAACTTCATTGATTACCGACAGCTACACCGGTAGCTGGAACGCAGGGGTTTATACAGCGGGTGGCACGGTCAGTGGCACCGGCAATTATGTGGGGGGGCTGGTCGGCTACAACTCGGGGGGCTCAACCGTGTTGCGCAGCTATGCCGCGGCACGAGTTGAGGGCGGTAGCTATGCCGGCGGGCTTGTCGGGAACAACGTGGACTCGAATATCACTGACAGCTATACCGGCTATAGCGATGGCGCGGGGGGTTACATAGCGGGTGCCCAGGTCAGTGGCTCCAGCTATGTGGGCGGGCTTGCAGGTGCTGACAGTGTCGATATCACCAAGGCCGTGGGCTCTACCAAAATCAGTGGCAGCTTCGCAACGGGGGCTGTTAATGGCACCAGCCAGTATGCCGGTGGTCTGGTGGGCTACGGGTCGCGCTCGACATTGGAGAACAGCTACGCTACCGGTGCGGTGTCTGGGGTCAACCAGGTGGGTGGTCTAGTGGGCCAAACCGCCAACGGGGTGATTACCGGAAGTTATTCAGAAAGCCCGACGGTGGTGGGCGGGCGTGATGTCGGTGGTCTGGTGGGGGGCAAATATGACCCCTTGCTGGTCGTTGGCAACAGTTACTACAACGTTGACAGTGTGCTGATCAATGGCGAGCGTCACATGACGCTGGGGGGCCTGTACAACAAGCAGTACACCGCCTGGCGAACAGGCAATCAGGCCGCTCTGGATGCCGCCACCTGGCTGGG
>CAYTSJ010000013.1:0-12714 GCA_964440385.1 uncultured Pusillimonas sp.
GCCAATACGGGACTGCCCCTTTGTCGTGAGAGCAAAACGGCGCTCAGGCTCGCCGCCAATGGCTTCGAACGCGGTCTGCAGGTCATCGTGCACCTTGACATCAGCCCATTCATGGTAATCAAGACCGGCACGACGCAAACGCTTGTCATCAAGCTCGAAACCCAACGGCCGCACCAGATGAAGCCAGGCGCCTGTGTTGGCCGCCAAACGAATGACATTACCCGTATTGGGCGGGATTTCAGGCGAAACAAGGACAATATGAAACATGGGCAACCGAAAAATCAATCAATACGTTCACGCAAAGGCGTACGCGCCACTACCAGCGCAGACACAGACGTTGCTCCGGCCTGTTTCAGCACCTGAGACAAACGGTGCAAAGTTGCACCGGTGGTCATGACATCGTCAACCAAAGCAACCGCTCTGCCATGGATACCCCCGCGACAGGCGTAAAGGTCAGGCACAACAGCAAGACGCTGGCGACGGGCCAACTGTTTTTGGGGTGCAACTTCCTGGCAACGATAAAGAACATCAGTTCTGCAAGGCAAGCCCAGCGCTCGGCCAAGATGACGTGCCAGTTCGGCAGCAGGACTGAAGCCACGTTCGCACAGCGAGCGTTGGCTGGCAGGGACAGGTAGCAGGATTGTATCGCCGGAAGGTTGTATTGCGCTTGCGCGGACTTGCCGCGCCAGATCGTCAGCCAACATGCGGACCAACAGGAAGCGGCGCTGACGCTTGAGCTGATGAATCAACAGGGTGCCAGGAAACACATAATCAAACGCAATGAACACCTTGTCGAAGGCTGGCGTCAACGCTTCACAATCGTGACAGATCCCCTGAAAATTCAATGACAAGGCACAGCGACTACATCGTGGCCCCCCCTTCAAAACACTGCAATGCAAAGCAAAATCGCAGGTTTTACACAGCCCCCCACCCGCAGCCCTGACGCCACACAGCGGACAATCCGCAGGGCAACGTGCCAAAACTGCCTCAAGCCATTCGCGCAGCCTGATGGTATAGGCCATAATGTCTCCGATGCTTTCGTACGCTCAGGATCATCTGAACATACGTCTTACCGTCCGCCAAGACCTCCAGCGCAAAAATGTCTTCCATACCCTCATTGCCTGTCAATCCCCGTCATGTTGCCTTGCAGTTTGCACGCAGGGCACCGCTTGATCACGCCCAATTTTTATACGGTGAAATTGCCCAACGCATGCTGCAACGCCTGAGCTATATCCGTGTAAATCCGTCAGTTCTGCTGGATGCAGGATGCGGGGCCGGGCACGCCATTGAGCCTTTAAGGGCACGCTACCCCATGGCCGCTTATGTCGGGCTGGATCATTGCAAGGCGCTGCTTGACGTTGCCCGCGAAAGACATGCGGGCAAACGCGGGTTATGGAACCGTCTGCGCAACAAGCCCATGCCCAAGACCGAGTTCCTCTGTGTTGACATGGCTGCGGTGTCGCTTCCTGCAGAACAGGCCGATCTGATCTGGTCAAATATGGCGCTGCACTGGCACAATCAGCCACATCAAGTGCTGGCCGAGTGGCGTCGCCTTTTGCGACCCGACGGCGTTGTGATGTTCTCTTGCCTGGGGCCGGCCACCTTCAAAGAGTTGCGCACTGCCCTGGAAAGCGCCGGCCTGAATACCGAAACGCCGCGTTTTGTCGATATGCACGACTTCGGAGATCTGCTGATTGAATCCGGCTTTGCCGATCCGGTCATGGACCAGGAAACCCTGACCCTGACCTACCGCACACCCGAAAAATTACTTGAAGACGTGTGGCATCTGGGCGGTAACCCGCACACCCAACGGCGCAAAGGGATTGCAGGAAGGACATGGAAACAGCGCCTGCTGGATGCCCTTGAAAAGCAGCGTGCGCTTGATGGCACCATTCATTTAAGTCTGGAAATCGCCTACGGACACGCATGGCGCGCCAAGACTTGGCAAAGCGCGCCAGGGGAAACCCGAATTTCCGTCAATGCCATAACCCGAAAACCCAAACCGTAAGCGACCTGCGCCGGTATCTATGGTTTTAGCGGGACTCGTGACGACGCTTGGAAGCGTCAATACCCAGTTGCTTCAGCTTGCGATAAAGGTGGGTACGCTCGAGCCCCGTACGCTCGGAAACTCGCGTCATGCTGTGGTTCTCACGCGCCAGATGATATTCAAAATAAATGCGCTCAAACTCGTCACGCGCATCGCGCAAGGGTTGATCAAGCGGAATACTGCTGAGTTGAAGGGCGTGAGGCTCAAGCGCAACGGCCGGCTCTGCGCTGTGTGCAAGCCCGCCACTTGAGGTCACCGCCGTATCAAGTGCCAATGAAGCCGCTGAAGCTGGCGCGGAAGCCGATGACACCACCGTCGTTGGGGCAGGCTGGGACCGGGTCACTACCGGCCGGGCCAACGCCGCAGAAACAGTTTTCAGAAGCTTCTGCAAGGTAATGGGCTTTTCGAGAAAATCAACGGCGCCAATGCGGGTGGCCTCAACTGCAGTGTCGACAGTGGCGTGACCACTCATCATAACAACCGGCATATCGAGCAAACCTTGGGAACCCCACTCACGGAGCAAACTGACACCATCGGTATCCGGCATCCAGATATCGAGCAGCACCAGATCGGGGCGCCTGCGCTGACGCGCCTCCCTTGCCTGAGCGGCATTTTCTGCCAGCTCTACGGTATGCCCTTCGTCGTAAAGGATTTCGGAGAGTAACTCCCGAATGCCGACCTCGTCATCTACCACCAATATTCTGGCCATAAAGCCTCACCTATATTTTTTTCGCATTATCGTACCGCGGCCTTGCTTCGTCCAGCGTCGCTCAGGAGTTTACAAGATGCGTAAACAGGATAGAGACTCGCCCACCCCCTTCCCGGCGATTGGAGACCTCTATACGACCCCCATGTTCTTCAATAATTTTTTTGACGATGGCCAAACCCAGACCCGTGCCGGTTGACTTGGTTGTGACATACGGCTCAAAGACCCGCGTCAGCACCTGCGGATCAAAACCAGGCCCCGTATCTGACACCGTCAGACGAACCGCCTGGGTTTCAGCACCGTCTTCCACCAGCCTGGACAATGTAATCTTGGTTTGAACCTGAATTTTAGCTTCAGTCAGACCCGAAGCTGACAGCGCATCACGTGCATTGGCCAACAAATTGTGAATGACCTGTCGCAACTGGTTCGAATCGCCCTCGATTAAAGGTAAATCAGGCTCAAGATCAGCCTCAATACGCAAGCCTGTGCGCTCATCCGGGGACGCGCCGGAAGGGTCCCAACCATACAGCGTCATGATTTCGGACACCAGCACATTCAGATCAAGAGACTGCATCTGGGCGGGTGGTGTGCGCGCGTACTCACGAAAGCCATCAACCAGATTCTTCAGTGAAGCCACCTGATTCACAATGGTATTGGTAGAACGGATCAACATGGCGGCATCGGTCTCATTGAGCCGATCGGCCAGTTTCATGGCCAATCGCTCGGCCGAAAGCTGAATCGGGGTCAGGGGGTTTTTAATTTCATGGGCCAACCGCCTGGCCACCTCACCCCACGCAACCGTCCGGTTTGCAGAAATGACCTCGCTGATGTCATCAAACACAACAAGGTAGCCGTTGGCACGGCCGTCAATGGTCAGATGGGTGCCTCGTGCCAGCAACGTCACCACATTCTCACGAGCCCCATTGTCAGCAGAGGATTCACGCTCGAGTTCGAACTGCTGCTGCCAGAACGGGCGTTCAGACTCAACCGCGGCATGCGCTGCGAAAGCATGGCGAATCAACTGGGATAGCTTGAATGCGCCGTCAACGGTTTCAAGCGGACGCCCTTTAACGGACCGCAAATCGACCCGCAAAATCGCTTGCGCGCCCTGATTGAACAGATTCAGGCGAAACGCCTCGTCAAACACCAGCACCCCAGACGACAGGTTACTGAGGACAGATTCCAGATAAACATTGGTTCGTTCAAGCTGTTGCCGATTTCGCTCGACCATGTGTCGCGCATCATCAAGCTGACGTGTCATGGCATTGAAAGAACGCGTCAACTGACCCACTTCGTCTTTCTCGGGAGGCTCGGGCAAAGGACGGTAATCGCCCAACCCTACCGCTTGCGTACCCGCGGCCAAGGTCAATAAGGGACGAACAAGACGCCGCGACACACTCAACGCAACCACGACCGAGGCAAACACCGCCAGGATCAATGCCAGTGTCAAGGTGATGCCATAAAGCTTGCGCAAGCCCTGACGTGACAAGGCCAACTCTTGGTAGTCACGAAAACCTTCTTCAACCTGACTGGCGTTACGGGCAATTTGTTCGGCGACAGGCTGAATCACCTGTAACCAGCGTACTTCAGGGGCTACTCCCAGTGTCGTGGCTGAACGGTCGAGGCGGGTGACAGGCACTACGACACGCAAGAACAGGCCCGTGAACGAGTCGGTGTCATTCTTGGCTCCCTGCTGCCGGCTATCGTCCACTTCGGCCGCAGAGTAGTTCCGGGACACCCGCAATTGGTTCATGACATGTACAGGCGGGCCGTCAGGAATCAGCTTGCCGTAGTCGGCGGTAGAAAAAGCGACCAGACGGCCGCTGCCCGAAAACACCATGGCCTCACCCACAGCGCCTTCTTCGCGCAAGCGGGAAATGAGGACACCCATGTCGGCATCGGATTTATCGTCAAGCTGGGTTGCCATGTGGCGCGCACGAGTGCCAAGGTCGGCCAGTTGCAAATCGAGTACGGCGCGGCCCAGGCTCAAGCCAGACTCAAGGGCCGTATCGACCCGGACATTGAACCAGGCCTCGATAGACCTGGACATGAACTGGACGGACAGCACGTAAATCAAGGCGCCAGGAAGCACGCCAATCAAGACAAACGATAAAGCGAAGCGGGCGGTAAGACGGGCGCCAAATTGTCGACGACGAATCTGACGCACCAAACGCACCGCCAGAACCGCCACCCAGAAAACCAGGGTGACGGCAAAGACCGCATTGATCCCCAACAGTACATCGTAGTGCTGGGCAAAACGCGAGGCGTTTCCGGTAGACCATACCAGCAACGCCAGCAAGGCCAGCACACTGGCCATGGCCATGGCCAGTGTGACTCGTAAGGCCCACTTCATTGCGGGTCGGGCGTGGGCTGAGAAATTGAAAACGAGAAATCTTTCCATGGGGTCACAACTGACCAGCTACTGCTATTAAAGGAATCGATGCGAAACGGGCGTGGAAGACGTGAAGTATCAAGTCGCAGACGCAAGCGCCCGCGGTATTCCAGTTCTGGTTCAAGGGGTTCGACGGACGATACGGCCCAGCCCCGGATATGACGCACATAGGCCATCGCATCTTCAAAGGTACCGGCAGGAAAATTAAGGTCTCCGGTACCCACACGCCAATGACGCGTCAGTACGTTATAAGACAAGCGCCAGGACTGCTGATGATCGACCAGAACCTTGTCAAACCACCACCAACGCGCCGACACAATTTGAAGATCGGCCGTGAAATAAAGCGGCATACCTTTTTCAGCGGCCGCTCTGAGTTGATCGTCAATGTTGAGCTCGATGTCTGCGTCGATATACAACTGACCGTTCTTGATGACTGGCTCGATACTGGTAATCTGGTCGGCACGCGCAGCCGCACACCAGACCTGCGCGACCAGCGCAAGGCACAACAAAATGAGCGAAGCATATCGACGGGTATGGGTCATGACGCCTTATTGTTGTCCACCGCAGCCTGCTTTGCAAACAATGCAAAAAAGAAACCATCGCCACCGCGCTCGAGTAATGGCAACACCTGGCCGGGTGCCTCAAGGCGAACCGCTTCGGGAAACTGGCCCAACATCCATTGCGCCTGCTCTTCGCCTTCTTGCGGAAACACAGAGCAAGTCACGTACAAAAAGCGTCCGCCCGGCTTGAGTGTTTTCCAGAGCGCCTTGACGATACGCCGTTGTAACGCGACCGTGCGTGCAATGTCGGCTTCGCGACGTAACCAACGGATATCAGGATGGCGACGTACGACACCCGATGCGGTACACGGGACATCCGCCAAAATGGCATCAAAGGGTTGACCATCCCACCAGGTCTCGGTTTTTGAGGCGTCGGCGGCCAGCAACTGCACCCGTTCATCACCCAACTGAAGACGGTCAAGATTCTGGCGAACCCGCTCAAGTCGACCCGCATCCGCATCCAGCGCCAACACGTCAACATCAGCCAATTCAAGCAGATGAGCGGTTTTACCCCCTGGCGCCGCGCAGGCGTCCAGAACCCGCATACCGGATTGAACCCCGAGCAGCGGCGCAGCCCGCTGGGCCGAAGCATCCTGGACCGACCACCAACCTTGCTCAAACCCAGGAATATCATGCACAGGCCTTGGCTGACTGATCACCACACCCGCATCACCTTCCGCTGTGGCCTCAATACCGGCGCGCTCGAACTCGGCCAGCAAGGTTTGCCGGGGACAGCGTCGCGTATTGACGCGCAGCGTCATTGGCGGCGGCACATCCGCCACCTCAAACATGGTTTTCCAGTGATCTGGCCAGGCATGTTTAAGTCGACGAACCCACCAGTTGGGATGATTCCAGCGTGCTTCGGGGTTACCACGGGCACGCGTCAAAATGGCATCGCGCTCTCGGGTGTAACGTCTGAGCACACCGTTGACCAAGGCCTTGAAACCACGCATCTGACGATGTGCAGCCACTGCTTCGACGGACTGGTCGACGACTGTATGCACCGCATAAACCGGCCAGTCAGCGCGCGGCGCCTTGCCTTTTTTAACCAGGTCCTCTGACTGCATGGCCGTTTCCAGCAAGCACAGAGCCACCTGAAGTAATGCATCGAGTAAAGGAACCGGAGGAGTTTGAGGCACCAGCATCTGTACCACTTCACGCGCCAGCCCAAGATGTCGCAGCACATGAAACGTCACCGCCTGAGTAGCCCCCCGGTTTGCCGGCTGAACACGACTGAGCACGTCGGATAAAGACTGGCCTTCTTGCACGGCCTGAAGCGCCTGGGCACTGGCCAGCAGGGTATCTGCCAGCCGATGACGAATGTGAGCATGGGTGTCGTTCACGTTGTCAAAAAACCTTAAAAAATCATTGAATCGGACTGTAGCATTAAAACGGTTTTGCCCTGCCCTGCCAATAACACCGCAACGCAGTAAAATTCTTTTTTTATCAAGCCTTAATCAGGCTCACGAGGTTAACGCATGAGTTCCCCCAAAGTCGGTTTTGTCAGTCTGGGCTGCCCTAAAGCGCTGGTCGACTCCGAACGTATCCTGACCCAATTGCGCACTGAAGGGTACGCGATCACTCCAGACTACGATAACGCCGACGTCGTCGTCGTCAATACCTGTGGCTTTATCGATAGCGCCAAAGCCGAATCTCTCGAGGCCATTGGCGAAGCGATTGCCGAAAACGGTCGCGTTATCGTCACCGGTTGTATGGGCGTTGATGAGTCCGTCATCCGTAATGTGCACCCCTCGGTGCTGGCTGTCACCGGCCCTCAGCAATACGAAGAGGTGGTTCGTGCAGTTCACGAGGCCGCTCCACCGCGTATCAGCCACGACCCTTATACCGACCTGGTACCTCCGCAAGGGATCAAACTGACCCCGCGCCATTATGCGTACCTGAAAATTTCCGAAGGCTGTAACCACCGCTGCAGTTTCTGCATCATCCCGTCGCTGCGCGGCGATCTCGTCAGCCGACCCATCGGCGATGTCATGAGCGAAGCCGAGCGCCTCGTCAAAGCCGGCGTCAAAGAGCTGTTGGTCATTTCTCAAGATACCAGCGCCTATGGTGTTGACGTCAAGTTCCGCAGCGGTTTCTGGAACGGGCGCCCCATCAAAACCCACATGACACAGTTGTGCGAGGCCTTGTCAGAATTCGGTATCTGGACACGATTGCATTACGTCTACCCCTATCCGCACGTCGACGAAGTCATCCCGCTGATGGCCGACGGGAAAATCTTGCCTTACCTCGACATCCCCTTCCAGCATGCCAGCCCGCGCATTCTCAAACTCATGAAGCGCCCCGCCTTCGAAGACAAGACACTGGCTCGCATCAAGAAGTGGCGCGAAACTTGCCCCGACCTGACCTTGCGCTCAACCTTCATCGTGGGCTTCCCCGGCGAAACCGAGGAAGATTTCCAGTACTTGCTCGACTGGATGAGCGAAGCCCGGCTCGATCGCGTCGGTTGTTTCCAGTATTCGGCGGTTGACGGAGCCAAGGCCAACGAGCTGCCAGACCCTGTCCCTGAAGACGTGAAGCAAGATCGCTGGGAACGTTTCATGGCGCACCAGCAAGCCATCTCGACAGCTCGCCTTGCAAGTAAGGTCGGTAAAGAGATTGACGTATTAATTGACGAAATCGACGAAGACGGCCCTGTCGGGCGTTCAAGCGCTGACGCACCCGAAATTGACGGGAATGTGTTTGTAAACAGCGAGCGGCCACTCAAAGCCGGCGACCTGGTCAAGGTTCGGGTCACCGACGCTGACGAGTACGATCTTTACGGCGACGTAATATAAGGTGACCCGCGCAGGAAAGTGCCAATATCCTGGCGCTTTCCGCCTGGCTTTTGCGCTTCAAGAATGCGCAGTACGCCATCACCAGTGGCGATATCCAGCCCTTGAGGTGCTACCGACACAATCTGGCCAACCACGGTACCGGTTACCGCAGGCAAAGCCTGGGCCGCCCAAACCTTGATTGGTGCAGGCCAGCCCTCAAGCTGCAGAGTTGCACCCGGCACAGGGTCAAAAGCCCTGATACGACGCGCCAGCAGCGATGCCGGCTGGTGAATATCGAGTGCCGCCTCGGCCTTGTCGAGCTTGGCCGCGTAACAGACACCCTCTTCAGGCTGCGGTACAGGCGCCAGCGTGTTGGCTGCAACGTCATTCAGGGACTGAACAATGGCTTGCCCGCCCAATACTGCCAGCTCGTCGTGTAATCGAGCGGCAGAATGATGAGGCGTAATAGGAATTGCACGTACCAACAGCATATCGCCGGTATCAAGGCCCTCATCCATCTGCATGATGGTGATTCCCGTCTTGGTATCGCCGGACTCGATCGCACGTTGAATTGGCGCGGCGCCGCGCCAACGCGGCAGCAAACTGGCGTGAATGTTCAGACAGCCGGCGCGCGGCAAGCCAAGCGCCCATTGCGGCAAAATCAAACCATAAGCGGCAACCACCCTGACATCGGGGTTCGCTTCCAGCAATGCCTGCCGTGCCTCCAGCGCGTCATCGGGGTATTTGCCATCGAGACGCAAGCTGCGAGGTTGCACTACCGGAATGCCAGCATGTAACGCCGCTTGCTTGACAGGGCTCGGGGTCAACTTCAGACCACGTCCTGAAGGACGATCGGGTTGGGTCAGCACCAACGGCACATCGTGACCCGCCGCCAGAATAGCGTCAAGGGCAATTCGGGCAAACTCGGGCGTACCCGCAAAAACAACGCGCATGGCGACCTATGCCTTCACGGCTTCGCGCTCTTGTTTGCGCAGCTTGGTTTTAATGCGATTCAGTTTAAGTGATGACAAATACTCAACGAACACTTTGCCATCGAGGTGGTCGAGTTCGTGCTGAACGCACACGGCCAGCAAGCCTTCGGCATCAAATTCGTAGGTCTGCCCTTGCTCGTTCAGTGCACGAACGCGGATTTTCGCTGCACGCTCAACCTTGTCGTAAATGCCGGGCACCGACAGGCAACCCTCTTCGTAAACCTGCAGTTCGTCACTTTTATGAATGATTTCCGGGTTGATGAGGACCAGAAGCTCGTTATTCTCTTCAGAGACGTCAATGACGACAACACGCTCGTGGACATCAACCTGGGTAGCAGCCAACCCGACACCGGGTGCTGCATACATGGTTTCGGCCATATCTTTGACCAGCTGACGAATACGATCGTCGACAACGGCAACAGGTTTGGCCACCGTGTGCAAACGCGGGTCTGGAAAGCGGAGAATAGGAAGCAAAGCCATGGTCATCAACGTTAAAAATTTACTTTCTCATTATATCAAGCCAGTATTGATGCCCCTTTGGTAGTGGTGTTTATGTCATGGGTATGTTGACCCGACACGCCCAGTCTGTGGCACACTTCGGGCCTATGCCTACGACACTACCTGATGACGAACTGCACGCCTGGATACGCCTGACCCTTGAGCCCGGCGTCGGCCCCGTACAGGCTCGCCACTTGTTGGCCTCAATTGGTTTGCCACAAGATATTTTTGCCCAATCAACCGGACAATTATTGAAAATACTGCCTCAGGCGATGGCAATACAGCTGGCGCAGCCACCCTCAGCAGAAATTCAGGCCCAAATCAATAAAACCCTCGCCTGGCTTGATCATCCCAGCCATTACGTGGTTACTCTGGCCGACCCTGCGTATCCGGCAAGCCTTTTAGAAACGCATGACCCGCCACCCGTTCTGTATGTCAACGGCAATCCCGGGCTATTGCACCGACCC
Source organism: uncultured Pusillimonas sp. (assembly GCA_964440385.1). GTDB lineage: Bacteria > Pseudomonadota > Gammaproteobacteria > Burkholderiales > Burkholderiaceae_B > Neopusillimonas. The sequence continues at coordinate 10,437 of CAYTSJ010000013.1, forward strand.
TCTATGGCTATTGTGGGCGCCCGCAGCGCAACCCCTGGCGGAGAAGAAAATGCCCGGGCCTTTGCGCAGTACCTGGCCCAGGCTGGCTGGTGTGTGCTCAGTGGCCTGGCTTCTGGCATTGACGCTGCGGCCCATAAAGGCGCGCTTGCCGCAGGACCGCAGGGTGGTCAGACCATTGCCGTGTTAGGTACTGGCATTGATATTGTTTACCCTGCTCGTAACCGCAATCTGGCTCACGAGATTGCGGAACAGGGAGCACTCGTTACCGAGTTTTCGCTGGGAAGCAAGGCCATGCCACACCAATTTCCTCGGCGAAATCGTATTGTTGCTGGCCTAAGTCGCGGTGTGTTGGTGGTTGAAGCCGCCTTGCAAAGTGGCTCATTGATTACGGCACGACAGGCTTCCGAAATCGGACGCGAAGTTTTCGCTATTCCAGGATCTATTCACTCGCCCCTGTCGCGGGGGTGCCATGCGTTGATTCGCCAAGGGGCGAAACTCGTCGAGTCAGGCCAGGACATTATTGAAGAGCTCAAAGTCAATTTGTCAGCGATGAGTTTCCCGGCCACAAGAACAGACAACACCAAAGGCAAAGCAAACAAGGCTTCAGGCAAAACCAGTCAACACACCTCTAAAAAGACGGATTCAAGCGACACGCAGAGTTTAGGTCCTGATCGTGAACAACAAGCTCCGGTCATTGCCGGTCATGCCACACTGTTGAGCGCTATAGGCTACGACCCCATCGATATCGATACACTGATGGCACGTACCCGTCTTGATATTGTCCAACTGAGTCGTCAGCTCGCCGAACTTGAACTTGACGGACTGATTGCACGTCTGCCGGATAGCCGGCTTCAACGACAGGCAAAATAAACGCTTTGTCTTGGCACAACGCCAAGCCACTTAATATGTGGCTGGATTGATGATTTGGGTTGCCTCAGGTTTGTCGTCCACGCGCCTTATCGTATTGGCATTGGATACATCAAGCCGCCGTCACGCCACAAAGCATTCAAGCCTCGCCTGATTTTAAGCGGGCTATCCTGCCCCAGGTTTCTCTCAAAGCTTTCTGCATAGTTTCCCACCTGCTTCACAATTCGATAGGCCCATTGTTCATCGAGGCCAAGATTTTTCCCGGCATTGCCTGTAACACCCAAGAGTCGTTGCACTTCGGGTGAGATACTATTAAGTTGCTTATCTACATTAGACGAATCAACGCCTAATTCTTCAGCCAGCAGCATGGCCATCAATGTCCATTTGATAATGTTCAACCATGCGTCGTCGCCTTGACGAACAAAAGGACCCAACGGTTCCTTTGATATCAACTCGGGCAACACGACATAATCATCAGGGTTGCCCAGACGAGAGGCACGAATAACAGCCAAACCTGAAGCATCGGTTGAAAACACATCACAACGGCCGACAGCGAATGCAGAAACGGCCTCATTGAACTGTTCAAACACAACGGGCCTGTACTTGATATTGTTGGCTCGAGCCCAATCAGCCAGAGTGACTTCATTGGAAGTACCTGTTTGCATACAAATGGTCGCACCATCAAGCTCAGTGGCGCTGGTCACACCGACCTCTTCAGGTATCAGAAAGCCCTGACCATCATAAAAATTAATCCCGGCATGAATGACGCCCAACGCAGTGTCGCGTTGCTGCGTGACTGACGTATTGCGCACAAGCACATCGATTTCCCCCGATTGCAAGGCTGTGAAGCGCTGCTGGGAACTTAACGGAACCGCCTTGAAGCGTGAAGCCTCGCCCAGCACTGCAGCGGCAATGGCACGACATAAATCAATATCAAGACCACGCCACTCGCCTTGATTATCCGGCGCTGAAAAACCGGCAAAACCTGTTGTTACACCGCATTGCAAATACCCTCTCTGCTTGACGGCATAAAGCGTTTGAGCCGAGAGAACACCAGAAAACAATGTGAAAACAACAACAACCAGCAATTGCCCTATAAATCTCATGACGATGTCCGCGGAACAGGAAAATCAGGCGTAGTCACGATGTCCGAAAAGCGCTGAGCCAATGCGGATATCGGTAGCCCCTTCTTCAATGGCCAACTCAAAGTCACCGGTCATGCCCATGGACAATCTCTGAACGTATGTATAGCCGGCATTTATGGCTTCATCACGCAAGCATCGTAACTGCCGGAAGCAGGCACGCACGGCGGACTCATCATCAGAATTCACGGCCATGGTCATCAGGCCCTGAATATTCAAGGCCGGATAGTTTTTCATTGTTTGCAAGAATGGTAACAACTCTTCAGGGG
>CAYTSJ010000013.1:12724-14032 GCA_964440385.1 uncultured Pusillimonas sp.
CTCTGGCGACGTTTTTACCTGAATCAGAACATCGAGTGTGCGCCCTTCATCTTGAAGTTTTCGATGCAGCGTCTCAGCCAAAGCCAATCGATCAAGCGACTGCACCTCATGGACCCAGCGAACCACATCTCTCGCTTTATTGGTTTGCAAATGACCAATCAACACCCAGCGCAAGCCAAGATCCTCGAGTTGCGGGGCTTTATCCCGCACTTCCTGCATCTTATTTTCACCAAAGGATTTCAACCCAAGCGAAGCCGCCTCACGTATCGCCTGACTATCAAAGGTCTTGCTGACAGCCAGCAAACTGACATCATCTGGCGAACGTCCTGCGCGCGCACATGCCTGTGCAATTCGTACTTGAAGAGCCTCAAGCCTTTGCTTCATAGAATCCGTCATGGCGTCAAATCGTCTAAGTGTTAACAGGGTTCATTTTGACACAGCCGACAACGCTAGTTCACGTTGACTTTCAAAGACTCGACGTTCGTTGGTAAACGGATCTTGAAATGACACACTACGCGCCAGCAATTGAAGCGGCTTGTTGAAGTCATCAAATGACGACGAAGGTTGTAGCTCCGGGTAAAACAAATCGTTCACAATCGGAATACCCAAAGAACTTAAATGCACACGGAGCTGATGCTTCCTGCCAGTAACGGGTGAAAGTCGATAAAGCGCCAAATCACCATTTAAGGTCTTGATCAATTCAATACGCGTGCAACTATTAGGCGTATCGGCAATTTCTTGCATCGTAAAGTGCGTTGGTTTCGGACCAATACAACTTTCATGAATCATGGGAAACGTCAGATGTTTCCCGATCGGGGCAACCGCTTCATAGATTTTCTGAACTGAACGCGATTGAAAGAGCTGCTGGTATGCTCCCCGGCATGAAGGATCTACCGTAAAGAGCATGACACCGGCGGTTTCGCGATCCAGTCGATGAACAGGGCTGAGTTCTGGTAAATCAAGCTGCTGACGTAGCCGGGTTAAGGCCGTTTCACGCAGGTACCGCCCACCAGGGATACTGGCCAGAAAATGGGGTTTGTCGATGGCCAGCAATTTGTCATCACGGTACAGGATGTCGATATCAAAAGGAACAATATCTTCGTCTGGCACTTCACGGTAGTACCAAAGCCAACGATCGGGAACATAAGCATCATCAGAAGACTGTGCTGTCCCAAACTCATCAACGATTTCACCCCTGGCCAAACGCCCGCGAATCACGTCAGGGGCAGTAAAAGGAAATCGATGAACGAGAAAGTCAATCAGAAGCGCCCAATCTCCGCGCGGAAGATAGACCCTGCTGGGTGCAAC
>CAYTSJ010000014.1:0-13690 GCA_964440385.1 uncultured Pusillimonas sp.
GTCGAGGAGGAGCAGGCCGGGCCGGCTCCCCTCCGTCTCGACGACCAGGGCGTCACCGGCGATACCAGCAAACTGGCGGAATGGAGCCTGAAAGAGTTTCGCGGCACGTTTGATGGCGACGGCAAAACTCTCTCCAACCTGAATATCGCCCAGTCGTTCAATGGCGACATCGGCCTGATCGGGCGCCTGATTGGCGGTGGGGCAGTGGCAACACAGGGGTTGGTTAAAAATCTTGATTTGTCGGGTGCGTTGGTAACGGGTTACTACAACGTCGGCAGCCTGATTGGTTACAACCGTAATTCGTCGCTAGACACAGTTTCCAGCAATGGTTTTACGGTAAGTGGCGATGCCTTTGAAACCAGTTATGGTGCTATCGGCGGCCTGATCGGTCGCAGCGAAGACACGGCAAATGCGCCCACAGTCACAGGCTATACGATTAAAAAAGCGATAGCTTCGGGCGATGGCCAGTCTGATAGTGGTGGTGTGGTCAACGGCTATGGCAATTATCTTGGCGGTTTGGTTGGCTTTAACGATTCCATGGCCATCTCTGACAGTCATGTGAACGTCAGGGTCAATACCTCGCCCTCCATTTCAAGTGCCTATGTGGGCGGATTGGTGGGTGACAACCTTACGGGCACCATTACGAACAGCTCAGCGCAAGGCACTGTCTCTGCAGCCGGTAAAGACTACGTGGGCGGGTTGATCGGGCGTAACCAGGGTTCGGGTTCCACCGGATCAGTGATTAGTAACAGCTCGGCCAGTGGTGCTGTAACGGGTGCCAATTATGTGGGTGGGTTGATCGGTAAAAATGAAACGTATTCGACGGTGACTGGCAGTTCTGCTACAGGTGCGGTGACTGCCAGTGGTAGTTATGCTGGCGGGTTGATTGGTCATAACGTAACTTACAGCCATACATCCGGAAATTCGGCCACCGGGAGTGTCACCGCCGTAGGTGATTACGTGGGTGGATTGATTGGTTTGAATACGTCATCCAACGTCGTTAGCGGCAGTGCAATCGGCACTGTCAAAGGTCGTGATTACGTCGGTGGCCTGACAGGGTACAACAACGCTGGTGCCATTTCCGGTACGACCCTGACGTCTGGTGCCGTTGAGGGCCGGAATTATGTCGGGGGCTTGATCGGTAACAACGTCACTTCTGCCATTACAGGGACCAGTCCAGTCAAAATTTCCACGTCAGGCCACGTTACGGGTCAACAGTATGTGGGAGGTCTGGTGGGTGCGAACGGCACTTCTTCAGACATTACCTGGGCAACATCCTCCGGCAACGTCGGCAGCCAGGTGACAGGTACAGGTTACATCGGGGGGCTGGTTGGCCAGAATTACTCGAGCGTTTCAAACAGTACTTCTACCAGTGCAGTAACGGCCGCCAACGCAGACTATGTCGGCGGTTTGGTCGGTCAGCATTCCTATTCCAGCGGGGCTGCCCCGACCATCACTAACAGTGCCCATACCACCGGGGCGGTGCTCGGTCGAGACTACGTGGGCGGGCTTGTGGGTTTAAACCAGGGTTCTTCACAACAGGCACGGGTTGGCGACGGCAGTTATGCCAGTGGTAATGTCACCGGTCGTGAGAACGTCGGGGGTCTGGTTGGCCTTAACTTTCTGAATGCCGATATCAGTGGTAGCTACTATACCGGTGGTACGGTGCTGGGCGCGCACCACGTGGGTGGGCTGGTTGGTCGCAGTGACTTGACCAACACAAGTTACACGGCTTCCATTAATAACAGTTATTACAACGTCAGCAATACGCTCATTGGCTCAACTGCACAGGATGCGGCGCCTGCGGCGCATCACATTACCCTGGGTGGAGTTTACGCAACCCAGTTTAACGACTGGTTAGGTGCCGGGTTTGGCGGGGGCAGGGCGTCGTTAAATACTACCCCTAACCTCGAAGCCCGATTTGGGGCTGCTGTGGGTGGCGTCTATGAGGTCGATGCCAAAAACATTGAATACATGCTCGGTTACGCGCACAACACAGTGTCATTCCGCCTGAAAGAAACTATTGATCTGGCATCGCTCAAGCATTGGGACGCGTCCTCCAGCCAATTTACCGATGCCCTTGAGCAGTTTCATCTACCAGAGTTCCGAGGCACGCTGGACGGGAATTACAAACGCCTGGACAACCTGCAAGTGTCTCAGCCGTTTAATGACCAGGTCGGTCTGGTAGGTCGCTTGATCAACGGTACGATTCGCAATCTGGTCGTGTCAGGTGACTCGGCCGTGAGTGGGTGGGACAGCGTAGGGGGCGTGGTTGGCTATGCGAAAGGTGGCACCCTGGAAAGAGTCGGGTCTGATGTCACTGTGACAGGTAAGGGCAACAAAGAAACCAGTGTTTCAGCAAGCTCTGCATCGTCTATGGTTTATGGTGGTGTAGGCGGGCTGGTGGGCACGAAAGAGGCAGGTGCCATCAGCCTCAGCTTTGCCCTGGGCCCGGTCTCCGGCGATAGTTCTGTGGGTGGGCTTGTGGGTCACAACTACCATAGCAGTGCCACGTCATCTATCGTTAACAGCTACGCCAGTGGTGCGGTGACGGGTCGTCTGTCGACCGGTGATTATCTGGGCGGGCTGGTGGGCTACAACCGCAATGGCACACTGCAAAATACGTATGCTTCCGGCAAGTTGTCCCGGGCCGAGGGCATTTCAACAGGTTATGCCAGTGCTGGTGGTTTGGTGGGTTTAAATTCGGGTGCTACCATCACCGCCAGTTATTTCAACAACAGTACGGGGGGGCTGGGGACGACCAGCACCGTCGGTACCGCGAAAACCCTGACGCAATTGCAATCGTTGGCCACGTTCAAGCCTGGTACCAATGACTGGAATATCCGGAATACGGGAATCAACGCGAATGAGATATGGCGACTTTATGAAGGCGTTGCAGCACCCGTACTGACCTGGGCATTGGCGCCATTGTCCGGTACCGTCAGCAGTACCAAAGTGACTAAAGTGTACGATGCGACCCGGGCGGCAGACGGCGCCATTAATTGGTCGGGCAGCTACGACGCCGACCTGGTCAAGGGCGACGCCAAGGTGTATACCAGCAGCAAAAACGTGGGTACCTACCTGGGTGCCAACAACACCATGGGCGGGGTCTGGTCGACCCAACTTGGGTATGACTTGTCATTGACAGGTTCTGCACCTGACGTTGAGATCACCAAAGCCAACCTGACGGTGACCGGTGGCCAGGCGGCAGACAAGGTTTACGACGGTAATAACACCGCAACCGTGACTGGCAGTACGGTTGCCCCATTGCTGTCTGACGCCGTCAGTCTGGTCACTACGGGCGGCGCAACCTTTGCAAATGCGAATGCCGATGTGGATAAAGCCGTCACTACGGCATACACACTGACAGGTGCCGATGCGGGTAACTACACGATTGTCCAGCAAAGCGGTCTGAAGGCAGCCATTACACCTAAAACGGTGACATTGTCGGCGAACAAGACCTATGACGGTACGACAGACCTGACCGGCAAGGTGACGCTAGGCGGCCTTGTGGAAGGCGAAACCCTTTCTTACAGCGGGGCCAAGACGAGTGACAAGCATGTGGCCAGCGCCGACAAATACATCGATGCGATTACCCTCGAAAATGCAACCGGTGAAGAGGTTGGCCTGGCTTCCAATTACCAGCTGCCGACATTAAATGTCGAGAACGCGCCGGTCACCATTAATGCGGCGACCCTGACCCCGACCCTGAGTAACACCGGGGTCACCAAGGTCTATGACGCAACGGTTGACACAGACTTGACGCCTGCTTATACCTTCAGCGGTCTGGTTAGCGGCGATACTGATGCGACGCTGTCGCATACCAGTTTGGCTTACAACGATAAAGATGTTCTTGATGCGAACAAAGTAACTGTCAGTGGTTTGTCGATCAGTGCCATCGACGGTGACAATGGTTCGCTAAGCTCTGACTACGTCCTTGATGAAAGCAGCAAAGAAGTGGTTGCAACGATCACACCCAAGACAGTGACGTTGTCGGCCAGCAAAACCTATGACGGCACAAAAGACTTGGCCGGCAAGGTGAGCCTGGGGGGCTTTGTTGACAACGAAACCCTTAATTACAGTGGCGCAACGGTCAATAATGCTCATGTGGCGGCCGAGGGCAAGCACATCGACGGGATTGTTTTGCTGGATGGTGATCAGGGTGGTTTGGCCAGTAATTATCAGTTACCCACGCTGGATTCGACCCATGCGGCCGTCACGATCAATGCGGCCATCTTGACACCAACCTTAAGCAACACCGGGGTTACCAAGGTTTATGATGCCACCACGGCCAGTGATCTTATCCCGACTTATACCTTTTCAGGTTGGGTTGAGGGCGATACCGATGCGACTTTGGCACATGCCTCTGTCGCTTACAACGATAAAAATGTTCTTGATGCGAACAAAGTAATTGTCAGTGGTCTTTCTATTGAGAGCATCACCGGTACCCTCAACTCTGAAGCCACTGATTATGTTCTCGATGCGAACACCAAAGAGGTAGCTGCGACTATTTCGCCCAAAACATTGTCGCCTTCCGCCCGTAAAACCTATGACGCTTCAACTGACCTTACGGGCAAGGTCACCCTTGATGGTTTGGTGAATGATGAGCTTCTGACCATTACCGAAGCCATAGCCAGCGACAAGCATGTGGCTACGGCAGACAAATATATTCAGACATTAACGCTGGCCGATGGGAAGGGCGACAACGCGGGTCTGGCCAGTAACTACCAGCTGCCTGTTCTGAATGCCGTTAATGCGGCCGTAAGCATTACTGCGGCGACATTAACGCCAACCCAGACCAATACCGGGGTGACCAAAATCTATGACGGCAACACCAGTAGCGTGCTTGTACCGACCTACAGCTTCAGCGGCCTTGTCAACGGTGATACCGGGGCAACCCTGACCTATGTCAATCGGTTATATAACGCCAAAGATGTGGTTGATGCCAGTCTGGTGACCGTCAGCGGTCTGGCGATTGAGGCCGTTGCGGGAAGTAATGCGTCGCAGAGTACGGATTATGTGCTGGACGAGACCAGCAAAACCGTAGCGGCACGTATTACACCCGCCGATCTGGTGGTGAGCGGCGGGGTTGCCCAAGACAAGGTGTATGACGCTACCACCGCCGCGACAGTAACCGGCAGCGTTGTTAACCCCTTGGAAGGTGATACGGTCGGTTTGTCGGTGCCCGCTGCTACCTTTGCCAATGCGGCTGCTGGTTCAGGTAAAACAGTGACGACAGCATTTACATTGACCGGAGCCCAGGCCTCGAATTACAAGGTGGTGCAACAATCAGGTTTGACGGCATCGATCAACCCCAGGCCCGTCACGGTAACGGCCAATGCCCAGTCCAAGCGTGTCGGTGAGACCGATCCACCACTGACCTATCTGACGGGCTGTGGCGCGTTGACCAGTGCATGTGGCCTCGTGTCCGGTGAAAGCCTGACGGGCTTGTTGAATCGTACAACGGGCGATGTTGCCGGGTCGTATTCGATTAATCAAGGCACTGTGACCAATACGGCGAACCCCAATTATTCAATCAGTTATGTGGGTAATACGCTGACCATTACAGGCAATCCTGAGCCCGTCAATACCTCGATCGCGATTGCACAGCAAAGCGCAAGTCAAGCGGTAACCTCCACCACAACCTCACCGTTGATGGCGTTGAATACCACAAACCCGACGGTCACCATGTCGCCCGTGTCGACGTTGGGTAACCAGTTTCAGCTCTCGGGCGGTCTGGCATTTATCTCTGTGGGCGGCGGTGCCGGAGGTACGCTTGCAGGCAGTCCCGGGTCAGGCTCGTCCGCAGACCCAACCACTTCAGCCTCAGGCCCCGGCGACGGCACTACTGTGCCTTCAGCCCCTCAAGGGGGACGGGCACCTGGCGGCATGATGAATGTCCTAGTCTACGAGGGGGGCATCAATACCGGCCTTGTCTCGGGAAGCGGTACAGGTAGTTCAGGCGGTCTTGGCGGGAGCTCAGGTCTAGGTGGCGGCTTGGGCGGGGGGCTTGGTACGGGTGGTTTTGGTGGCACCGGCGGTGGTCTTGGCGGTGGAACAGGCGGCGGTCCTGGCGTTGGAGCAAGTGGTGGCTTGGGTGCCCCGGGAGGAAATCCTGGCGCCAATGAATCAGGTACCGGTTCAGGCGGGCCCGCAGGACAAGGCAGCGGTTCAGGTTCCGATGGGGTCTCAGCCAACGCCTCAATCATCGAAACCCTTGAAGGCACAAACTCTGCCCGTGCAGAGAACGATACAACCCTTTCAACACGTGCGAGTTGAACATGCACTTTTTGCCCCCTTTATTCAAGTACACCCGTCAACGTGTCAGACCCCGGTGGCTGGCTACGGGTTGCCGGTTGGCGACGACGACTCTGGCATGCCTGATGGTTTTTCCTGCGGTCGCGCAAATTGCGCCTGATGCGGGTCAGACCTTGCAGGAACTCGCACCGCCCCCCGTTTTGCCACCGGCATCGCCGACCCTGGATCTGCAAGGCCCGCCTTTGACTGAAGCGGCACCGGGCGGGCCTACGGTGACACTTCAGCAGATTGCATTTCAGGGAAACACTGTTTTTGATCAGGACACCCTCTTCAATAGCTTGGGGGACGTCAAGGGGCAGGCGTTTGATCTGGCCGGTTTACGTCATCTGGCAAACCAGGTCAGCCAGTACTACCGCGACAATGGTTATCCGTTTGCCCGTGCTTTTTTGCCCCCTCAAACGCCCCGTGAGGGCTTGATTGTGATTCAGGTCATGGAGGGTCGATACGGTCAGGTTCAGGCAATTGGTGACGAGTCTTTGATCATGGCCGCTCAAACTTTCCTTGCGCCTTTGAAGAACGGGGATGTGATTGAGAGTGACACGCTTGAACGCACCACGCTGCTCTTGTCCGATTTGCCCGGTATTGAAGTGTCACCCTTGATACGGCCCGGTAAAGAGCCTGGTACCGGGGACCTTGATGTCAAGGTCAGTCGTGCGCCCCTGTTTTCTGGTGATGTGGGTCTGGATAACCAGGGGAATCGCTACACAGGGGAATACCGGGCACGACTGAATATGCAATTTGACAGCCCATTTTTTCTGGGCGATCAGATTACGTTACGCAGCATGATCAGCGATGAAAACCTTTGGCTGGGGTCATTGGGTTACAGCGCGCCATTAGGTTCGTCGGGCCTTAGAGGCCTGGTCAGCTATTCACACACCGATTATGAACTGGCCAAAGAGTTCAGCAATCTTCAGGCATCGGGTCTGGCAAAAGTAACCTCGCTGGGTTTGACTTACCCGTTATTGCGCTCCCAGCGTGCCAACGTCACTCTGGGAGCCAGCTGGCAACATAAATCACTGGAAGACCGGCAGAAAGCAGCAGGTTCGCTGAATAATAAATCCAGCCAGACCTTGCCCCTGAGCGTACAGTTCGACCTGCGTGATGGTGTGCTGGGCGGCGGGGTCACTTACGGGTCAGTCACCTGGACGGCCGGCCGTTTATGGCTGGATGAAGGGCTCAGGGTGTCAGATCAAGCCACTGCAAAAACGCGTGGTGCCTTCAACAAGTTCAATCTGGACCTGGCGCGTTTGCAGGCCTTGCCAGCGGGTTTGGTCGGTTTTGCGCGTGTCAGTGCCCAGTGGTCCAACAAAAACCTCGACTCATCGGAAGATTTTGGTCTGGGTGGACCCTACGGGGTGCGAGCCTACCCGGTAGGTGAGGGCTACGGTGACGAGGGCTGGTTGGGTCAGCTTGAGTTGCGTTACCCTGTCGGGGTCTTTACGCCCTATGCCTTCTACGACATAGGGCGTGTGAAACTGAATCGTAGCCCCTGGGATGAGACGGCTACAAATTACCGGTCAGTTTCGGGTGCCGGTTTCGGGGTGCGGGTTCAGCACAAAGCCTGGACGGCGGATGCCGTTGTTGCCTGGAAAGGCCACGGTGGCAAAGCCGAATCTGACAGCAAACAGCGCGACCCTCGCTTTTGGGTAACCGTGGGATTCAAGTTCTAGATCTTTTGCTGATGCCCATTTCCAAAACCATTGGTATAGTTATCAGTGAATGTTTAATCAGACCAAAGGCTTCACCATGAAAATCGACATCGGCATCACTGAAAAAGATCGCAAAGCCATCACCAAGGGCTTGAGCAACCTGCTGGCTGACACCTATACGCTGTACCTGACCACCCATAACTTCCACTGGAACGTCACCGGCCCCATGTTCAACAGCCTGCATGACATGTTCATGCAGCAGTACACCGAACTCTGGAACGCCGTTGACCCCATCGCTGAACGTATTCGTTCGCTGGGTTTCCCTGCACCGGGTTCGTATGCAGACTTTGCCAAGCTCAGCTCGTTGCCCGATGCGCCAGCCACACCGCCCAAAGCGCTTGACATGGTGGCTACTCTGGCCAAGGGCCACGAAGCCACAGCAAAAACGGCGCGTGCCTTGTACCCTCTGGTTGAAAAAGCCAGCGATGAACCAACTGCCGATTTGCTGACGCAACGCATTACTGTTCATGAACAAACCGCCTGGATGCTGCGTTCATTGCTTGAAGACTGACCTTTAGCGATATTTCTGGTTCATCCCTTCAAGGCCGGGTTCCCGGCCTTGTTGTTTACAATGCCTGCCACTAGATGATTATTTCAGCCCCAAGGAGACACCATGCAGTACAGAAAGCTGGGAAATACAGACATTGACGTTAGTTTGATTGGCCTTGGCACCATGACTTTCGGCGAGCAAAACACCGAGGCGCAGGCCCATGAACAACTTGACTAGGCTTTTGCCCAAGGGGTTAATCTGGTCGATGTGGCTGAAATGTACCCTGTACCTCCAAAAGCTGAAACCTACGGCTCCAGCGAGCGTTTTGTGGGGTCGTGGTTGAAAAAAACAGGGCTGCGCAGCAAAATTGTGCTGGCCACCAAAATCGCAGGTCCATCGCGTCAGCCAGGTCGACCCAGCCATATTCGTGGATCGGCGAACCAGCTTGATAAACCTAATCTGGTTGAAGCCCTGAATGGCAGTTTGCAGCGGTTGGGCACAGATTACGTCGATCTTTACCAGTTGCATTGGCCCGATCGCAGCACCATTACCTTTGGGCGTACGTCTTACCCTTACGAAGAAGAACCCTTTTCAGTGCCCATTGAAGAAACGCTGTTGGCACTGACTGACCTGGTTAAAGAGGGCAAGATCCGGCATATCGGTGTGTCCAATGAAACGCCGTGGGGGGTTTCCCGCTTTCTGGCGGCCTCGCGCGAACTGGGTCTGGAACGCATCGTGACCATTCAAAACCCTTACAACCTTCTGAACCGTACTTTTGAAGTGGGTTTGTCCGAGTTTTCTCACCGTGATGGCATTGGTTTGCTGGCGTATTCACCTCTGGCGTTTGGCTGGCTGGCCGGTAAATACGAGAATGGTGCCCGGCCTGCCGGTGCGCGCATCAGCTTGTTCGAACGTTTCACCCGGTATTCACGCCCGCAAGCCGAGCTGGCAACGACCGCGTATGTCAACCTGGCACGCAGCCACGGCCTGACGCCCGCCCAAATGGCGCTGGCTTTTGTGAATCGCCAACCGTTTCTTGTCAGTAACCTGATCGGGGCGACCACCCTGCAGCAGCTCAAAGAAAACATCGCCAGTGTCGATGTCATACTCAGCGACGACGTGATTAAAGGTATTGAGGCCATTCACGAGCGGCATCCCAACCCCGCACCATAACTGTTTTTTCTATCTGTTAAAACCTTCGGTGCGCCCTCATTGGCCCCGAAGGTTTGTTTTTTGGTCTAACGATGATGCAACCTAGCCCCGATCAATTTCACGAACTTCGCCAGTTTGCCGAAACCCTTGCCGACGCCGCTGCGGCAGCCATCATGCCGTATTTTCGGGCCCCGTTGCCGGTCCAGCACAAGGGCGGCAAGGTTTACGACCCCGTCACGCAAGCCGATCAGGCCGCCGAGCAGGTCATGCGCGATTTGATTCGCTCGACCTACCCTGATCACGGCATCATCGGCGAAGAGCACGGCAATGTCGAAAGCCGGAGTGGTCTGACCTGGGTACTTGACCCCATCGACGGAACCCGCGCCTTTATTACTGGCATGCCGCTGTGGGGTACGCTGATTGCCCTGAACAACGGCACACGCCCGATTTTGGGTGTCATGAACCAGCCTTACACCCGCGAACGCTTTGTGGGAACACCGCAAGGGGCCTGGTGTAACGGCAAAGCGTTGTCAACCCGCGCCTGCGACAGTCTTTCATCGGCGCGCCTGATGTGCACGTCCCCACAGATTTTTGATAATGCCAAACAGTTGGCCGCCTTCAATGCCATCGCTGACGACGTTCAGTTGGTGCGTTACGGTGGGGATTGCTACGCCTACTGCATGCTGGCGTCCGGTCATGTTGACGCGGTCATCGAAGCGGGCTTGCAAACCTATGATGTTCAGGCGCTCATTCCCATCATCGAAGGGGCCGGCGGGGTCATGACGGCCTGGGATGGCGGCGATGCCCAGCATGGGGGGCCTGTGGTGGCCGCCGGAGATCCGGTGCTGCATGCGCAATTGGTACAGCGGCTTTCAGGGTGGGCTCAAGGTTGAGCAGTAGGGCCGTTGGTTTGCAACGGCGTTTAAACCACCTGCAAATTCACCGTCAAGCGATAGCCCGCATTGCGAATCGCCTTGATACATTCACTGTCTGCGCCGCACACCGTCAGTTTTTTACGCAACTGGCTCAGGCGAGCCTGCATGCTTTCCGGGCTCATCACGGCTTCGTTGCCAGGGTTCATCTGAGTCGCAACCTGCCAGCGTTCCAGCGTGCGGTCTTTAGCCGAGGCGAAAGCAATCAGCACGCGGGCTTCCGAGTCTGAAATTTTGCATTCACTGGCGGGGCCCTTAAGTACCAGCGTGTGCTTGTTCAGCGTAATGCCGGTCTGAGCGCCATTTGTATTTTTCAGGCGTTGTGCCAGCGCCTTCAGCGCCAGCAACAGCTCTTTGGGGTCAACCGGTTTGGGCAGGTAAATATCGGCCCCCGACTCATACCCCTTGAGTCGGTCGTCAAGCAGGGTTCGGGCTGTGGTGATCACAATACCGACTTTCGGCTGGGCTTTGCGCAAGCGCAACGCCAATGACAGCCCGTCTTCGCCCGGCAGGTTCAGGTCAATCACGTAAATGTCGGGGGGAAGGACGCCCGGGGTGTCGTCAACATCTTCCGCAGACGGCATGCCTCGGGCGACGAACCCGTTGTCTTCCAGCATTTCAACGGTGGCCTCCCGCAAGGCGTCATTATCTTCAACCACCACAACCTGAAGGGCATGGTTCATGCCGGCTCCTGGGCTGGCGTGCCGTGCTGAATAACGAAACGGACCTGTTTGTCATCGGGGGCGTAGACAACTTTGGCGCCCAGCATATTCGACAGCTCCTGCACGATGTACAGCCCCAAGCCAGAGCCCGTGCGGTAGCTGGCCTTGGCACTACGGTAGTATTTTTTGAAAATATTGTCGGCATCGGGCCAACCGGCGCGCCCGGGGGTATTGCTGATTTCGGCGCGCCAGGCATTTGGCGCCGCCATGATTTCAAATCGCAGGTGGATCGGTGCGTCAGGATCACCATATTTCAGGGCATTATCCAGAAGATTGCGCAGAATAATGCCCAGCATCTGGGGGTCTGTGTTGATTTCAACCTCAGGGTTGTCAAGCGCGGCAACGTTTACCCGCGGCTGGTCTGCCTCGGGGACGTTGTTAATCAGGGCTTGCAGGATGTCATTGATTTTGCATGGCTGGTTGCGAACCAGGGTTGCCTGGTCATCCAACTGCCCTGTTTGAACCACGCGGTCAACGACTTCGGCCATTTCCCGTACTGAAGCATCCATGCGCTTTGACAGATGGTCGGGAATGTTTTGGTGGTTGGTCAGCATGCGCAGCGTGGCCATCGGGGTTTTCAGTTCATGGCCAATCATGGCCAGCAATTTTTCACGGTCAAGGCGGTGCGCACGCTCTTGTTCAGCGCGTTGCTCGCTGACCAGCGCCTTGGCGGCCTGGGTTTGCTGGTGTTTAAAAAGAATATGGGCCCGGTAGGCCAGCATCAGAAGCATCAGCAGACCGGAGGTGGCGCTGTAGAACAGCACGATATACAGGCTGAAATCAGACGCGCTGATCAGGCCCAGGGCTGGCGCGGCAGCAACCAGAGTGAACACCACGGTGACGCTGAAGTAGGCCACGATCCAGGGGCGTTGCAAGGTGCTGATGGATTGATCCGGACCAGACGCTGGACGGTTGGTGATGGCCATCACCCATAACATAATAGGGGCCAACAAGATCATGATCATATTGCCTTGCAGCGCCAGGCTGACATGACCCGACAGTAATATCGCCAGCAGCAGCACAAAAATCGACATCAAGACCGCTGTAACGCCAAAGCGCCAACGCGAGGCCCGGATCTCTTTGATCAGGAAATAGTCGAACAGCATGGCAAAAGCGGTAGCAACGATGCTCAGAATACTGGTCAAGCGATCGATCCAAAAGGGGCCGACCAGATCCCCCAACAGCAACCGCGTGTAGCCCAACATGCTGCTGCCGAACAAGGCGGCGCTGGCCAGATAGATCACGAAGCACAGCATCAAGGGTTCGGGTCGTAAAAACAGTTGAATCAACCCCCACATGGTAAATAGACTGAGCAACCCCAGATATAACGAACCGGCAATATCAATAATGGCATTGCTCACCGACAGGGCGTTGGCATCCAGCACCTCGAAGCGCGCCAGCCGTGTGCTGGTGCTTTTGAGTTCAACCCAGATGTCGCGCGGCGCGCTACCCGCGGGCAGGGGGAACGTGAATCGGGTTGACTTCAGGGTTTGGGATGACAGCGGGTAAGCGTCGCCAATGGGTCCAACGCGTTGCGGCTGTTGCAGGGGGTCGTACAGCACCAGCGTGTCCAGATAGCTGGGACGGATGCGCAGGTAAAGGGTGTCGGTCGGGGCTGCTTCAACACGTGCGGGATCAATGCGCAGTTTCACCCAGAGCGTGGAGGTGCCGTAGCCACGACCCAGCAGTTCGTCGAAGGGGGTAAAGGGTTGTTGCAGGACGTCTTCATACGTCATGACGCCGCTGTCGTCTTCGAACAACATCTGGCTGACGATGGCATCCGTCGCGCGGGGAGTGCCTGGTTCACTCGTGGTGTCGGCCCGGGCCGGGTGCACTTCAGCCGCCCACAAACATAACGTTGTCAGAAGACATATCAGGAAAAACGAAAAAGGATTCTCGTTGAGGGTTTGTCTCAGTGTTGTCACGCTATTTATCGTCGATCAGGGGGCCCGCTTGCGCGCCGGTGGCATGGCGCGCCATTCGCTGATGACCGCATGTGTAATAAGGTGTAATGCGCTGGCGCCCCCTGCCTGGGGATGGTTATGAGGATGATTGCCATGACCCGAATTGTATCGGTCTAATGCGACAAATTTAAGCTTTTTTAAGGTTTCTTTTGGATGGGTTGTTAAAAACGTATATCCAAATCCATTGACCTTGTTTAAGAGCTTGATGCAAATGCGCTTTCGCCCGCTTAGTTACGTGTTGTGTTCTCTGGCCCTGGCGCCTGTCAGTTTTGCAGTGAGGGCCCAGGTGACGCCCGATGCCGGCAGTTTGCGTCAGCAAATCGAGCAGCAAATGATGCCCACGTTGCCCGACGCGGCCCCTGCGCCGGCGGTCAAGCCGCCGCCAGAGATCCGGCCCCAGCAA
>CAYTSJ010000015.1:0-13675 GCA_964440385.1 uncultured Pusillimonas sp.
CCGACGGCCGGGTCAGCGCCGCCGACAAGCGCATCATCAACGGTCAAACCGACGTAAACCAGTTGGTGCCTTTCAAGTACAAATGGGCCTGGGAAAAATACCTGGCCACTTGCGCCAACCACTGGATGCCGCAAGAAATCAACATGTCGCGCGATATTGCTTTGTGGAAAAACCCCACAGGTCTGACTGAAGACGAGCGTCGTATCGTCAAACGCAACCTGGGCTTTTTCGTTACGGCCGACTCACTGGCCGCCAACAATATTGTGTTGGGCACTTATCGCCACATCACGGCCCCCGAGTGTCGCCAGTTCTTGTTGCGCCAGGCGTTTGAAGAAGCCATTCATACCCACGCCTATCAGTACATCGTTGAAAGCCTTGACCTCGACGAATCAGAAATCTTCAATGCGTATCACGAAGTCCCTTCGATTCGTGCCAAAGACGAATTCCTGATTCCATTCATCGATGCCATTGCCGACCCGAACTTCAAAACAGGCACCCCTGAAGCCGACCAGACCCTGCTCAAGTCCCTGATCGTTTTCGCCTGCCTGATGGAAGGCTTGTTCTTCTATGTTGGCTTCACACAAATTCTGGCACTGGGTCGTCAAAACAAAATGACAGGTGCTGCCGAGCAGTACATGTACATCCTGCGCGATGAGTCCATGCACTGCAACTTCGGTATCGACTTGATCAACACCATCAAGCTCGAAAATCCGCATCTCTGGACGCCTGAGTTCCGTGAAGAAATTCGCGAACTTTTCCGCAAGGCTGTTGACCTTGAATATGCCTACGCCGAAGACACCATGCCACGCGGTGTACTGGGTCTGAACGCTGGCATGTTCAAGTCTTACCTGCGCTTCATTGCCAACCGTCGCTGCCAGCAAATCGGTATCGAACCCTTGTTTCCGCAAGAAGAAAATCCGTTCCCCTGGATGGCTGAAATGATCGACCTCAAGAAAGAGCGCAACTTTTTTGAGACACGCGTCATTGAATATCAAACCGGTGGTGCATTAAGCTGGGAATAACGCTAGGAAAGTGTTACCGCTTCAGTTAGACTCATAGCGTGCCGGGTGCTGTGCACTTTGCACGCTTGTGCCATTTGAAATGGGCCGCGCCATCCGGGTGGGGGCCATATCAAATGGGTGGACGTTTTGCACGATTCATTCTCAAGGAGCATCACTATGGCCACAGCCAAAAAGGCGGCTGCCACCGATAAAGCGGCTGCTAAGAAAGCAGTACCTGCAAAGAAAACCGCAGTAACCAAAGCTGCACCTGCCACCAAGGCAGCCCCCGCGACCAAAGCCGCACCCGCCAAAAAAGCTGTAGCTAAAAAAGCGGCACCTGCACCTGCAACAAAAACCACAGCCACTAAAACTGCAGCACCCGCTAAAAAGGCCGCCGCCACCAAAGCCGCAGCACCCGCTAAAAAGGCCGCCGCCACCAAAGCCGCAGCACCCGCCAAAAAAGCAGCCACCAAGTCAGCAGCCCCAGCCAAAAAAACCGTAGCTACCAAAGCGACTGCTCCGGCTAAAAAAGCAGCGGCCACTAAAACGGTAGCGCCAGCAAAAAAAGCCGCGCCTACCAAAGCGGCAGCGCCTGCTAAAAAAGCGGCCACCAAGCCCGTTGCTAAAACTGCGCCTGCAAAAAAGGCAGTGGCACCTGAAACCGGCGCCAAGCCAGCTGCCAGTGCAAAAACAGCCGCACCCAAGGTAGAAAAGGTTGACAAGAAAACCGAGAAAAAAGCCAAGAAAGAAAAGAAAACCAAGGCCGCCAAAGGCGAAGCCAAGGCCAGTAAAGCAGCGCAAGTCACCGAAGCGAAAAAAACCATAAACCCCGCAGCGTCATGGCCCTTCCCTACCGGTGATCGCCCCTGATGTCACCGCGCCCTGCGCACCCGAACATCATTAAGCATTGCTTCAGATGAGTACATGATGTCCAGTGAAAAGCCCGGTATTAGCCGGGCTTTTTCATGGGTGTGATCACGACGCAGTCATGCGACAATGTGGCGTCGTCAACTTACAGGCTGCTATTGACCATGTTTGGCAATATTCTGCATTTCATCATCAACGTCATCTTCTCGCTGTTCGGCATAGCACTTATTGTGCGTGCCTGGATGTTTTGCATCCGGATCCACCCCTTCAACCCTTACGCGCAAGCGGTTTATCGGGTCACAAACTGGTTGGTACAGCCGATCCGCAAGATCGTCCCTAACGGTCAATATATCGACTGGCCATGCCTTGTTGCAGCCTGGCTCACCGCCATGGTGTGCTGGATATTACTGATTTTTATACTAAGCCCGGGCTTACCTCTGGTGGGCGGTGTCATCGGGGCGGCATTGGCGGCCATACCGACGATGCTCAAGTGGGCCGTGAACCTGGTGCTTTATCTGACGCTCGTTCAGGTTGTGCTTTCGTGGGTCAACCCGATGGCACCCATCATGCCGGTTTTACAAACCCTGACCGCACCGTTGCTGGCCCCACTTCGACGCATATTGCCAACCCCTGGCGGGCTGGATTTTTCACCGCTTGTGGTGCTTCTGGTGGCTCAGATACTAACTATGGTGCTTGAAAGCTTTTCCTACCAGTTCGCTTACGGAATCGCGCTGCAGGTATCGGGAAGCTAACTCAATAACATGAATAGTAAAGCACCCTGCCAGAATACTCACGGCAGGGCATTAAGCATCAGCCTAACCAGGCCACACAATCAACTTCAACCAACACCCCCGCGCGATGGGGCGTGCCTCCGGTGCATGTGCGTGTTACTTTTTCGCCCTGCATGCATTCACGAAAAACTTCATTAAAAGCCGGGAAATCAGCCACATTGCGCAAGCACACGCGCATGTTCACCACATTGGCAAACGTCGCCCCGCCGGCCTCAAGCACAGCCAGAAGATTTGCCAGCACCTGACGGGTCTGATCGCGAATGTCGTCAGAAACAACTTCTTTGGTTTCCGGATTCAATGGCCCCTGACCGGACACATATAAGAAGTCACCGGCCCTGATGGCCTGAGCCAATGGTGAAGGTGTATTTTTATCGGTAAAACCTGTGGTTGGAGCAGCATTGCTGTGCACAATGACTTTTGGCATGGTTTTTTCCTCAAGAAATTGCAGAGGTCAGGACGAGGCCTGAGCCGCTTCACGCTTGGCAATACTGGCCAGCTGTTCAGCCCCCTTGTTGGCAGCCGACATACCGCGAAACAAGAAACACAGGTTCACGACAGCTTGCATTTCTTCCCAGCTGGCACCAGCACGCCGTGCCGCAATACCATGCAGCACCGAAGCGTCGCTGCCATCCATGAGCAACATGCCAAAAAAAACACCGCAACATGAATCGTGTTGCGGTGTTTTTAGCGGTCTGTGAAACAAGACACTACTTAACCTGGCAATGTCATGTCGGGAACATGCGGATCAAGCCCAGACTGATCAATGGGACAAAAACCAGAAGCGCCAGCCGCACAAAGTCTGACACCAAAAATGGTATGACCCCACGGAAGATGGTTGCTAACGGAACGTCTTTGGCAATGCCATTAATGATGTAGACGTTCATACCCACAGGCGGGGTAATCAAGCCCATTTCCATGACCACCAACGCAATCACACCAAACCATATCGCTTTTTCATCAGGGGCCAGGCCAAAGTAATCAAAGCCCATAATGACAGGCAAGAAAATAGGCACCGTGATCAAAATCATGGACAAGCTATCCATGACGCAGCCCAACAAAATGTAGATGACCAAAATCGCAAGCAACACGCCAAACGGACCCAGGCCCAAGGACTGAACCCACTCGGTGGTGAAGGTTGAAATCTGACTAACGGCCAATAGTGCGTTTAGCATATCGGCACCGACCAGAATCAGAAAGATCATACCCGTACCGGTAGCGGTCCCACTGACGCAATCAAGCAGGCCCCCATTACGCAGACCACCGTTCTTCCAGGCCACTGCACCGGTAAGCACCACACCCACGGCTGCTGCTTCGGTCGGCGTGAAAATACCGCCATAGATACCACCGATAACGGCGGCAAAAATCAGCATGACCGGCCATGTCGCCAACAAGGTATTCCAACGTTCTGACCAGGAGTGCTTGGGCGAGCCAGGACCTGCGGCGTCGGGGTTACGCGCAACCACAATACGGATGGTAATCATGTAACCAATGGCCGCCAAAACGCCGGGAATCAGCGCTGCCATGAAAAGCTTGGCAATGTTTTGCTCGGCAATGATGGCGTAAATGACCAAGGGCACGGAAGGCGGGATGAGAATACCCAACGTACCGCCCGCGGCAATTGAACCTGCGGCAAGAGAGGTGGAATACTGATGCCGGCGCAACTCGGGTAAAACAACCTGGGTCATAGTGGCTGCCGTGGCCAGTGAAGACCCGCAAATGGCACCAAAAGAAGCACAGGAGGCAATCCCCGCCATCGACATACCGCCACGCCAATGCCCTACAAAGGAATTGGCGGCCCTGAACAAGGCCCGGGAAAGCCCGCCATGCGTGGCAAACTGCCCCATCAGAATGAACAGTGGCACCACCGAAAGGTCATACATTGAAAAGCGCGCATAAGACGCATGTTTCATGACGGCAAAGAGAGGATCTGCGCCCATAATGAGCAGATACCCAACCGCGCCAGCCACAAACATGGACATACCGATGTGCACCCGCAGCGCCAGCAGGAGCATCATGAAGGCCAGCATTAGCAGGCCAGTTTCAACATTAGTCATGAATCACGCTTTGTGCATTCGAGATGAAAATTAAACAACGCAGCTACACCCAGCAGCACGAAGGAGAAAGGCAAGGCCAGATAAGTCCACCAAATCGGGATAGTGAGCACCATGGTGCTTTCTGCATAGCCACGGATTTCTTCCAGGCCCACGGCAGTGCGCCAGGCCAGAACAAAGGCGACAACAGCCAGCAGCAAACAGGCTATTGCATCAAGGAAACGCTTGAGAGACTGCGGCGCCCACAGGGTGAAGAAGTCTACGAAAACGTGCCCTCGCTTGAATTCGCAATAGGGCAAGCAAAGCGCAATGGCGATAGCCGTTAGCATTTGCACCAATTCATAAGCGCCGGGCACCGCTTTGTAAAAAAGGGTGCGACCGAAGATACTTGATACGGAGAGTAAGGCTTCTGCCACAAACAGGCAGAAGCCTAGTCCCGCAAGAACGGCACAAAAACGTTCAACAGTGTGACGAAATTGCAAGACGGCAGTGGTCATTTTGCTTCAGAGTATTTTTTAACCAGGGCAACGGCATCATTGTAAAGTGCCTGACCGTCTTTACCTTTGCTGGTAACGTCGGCAATCCACTCTTTGGCAATGTTTTCTGTTGCACTCTTCAGCTTGGCCACTTCAGCCTGAGGCATTTGTGTAATTTTGTTGCCTTTTTCGGCGGTTTGTTTACGGCCTGCCAGGTCAGCTTCTGTAAACACACGACCTGCCCATGCTGAAGTTTCAAGACCACTGTTGTCGTCGATGACTTTTTTCAGTTCGGGTGAAAGGCTGTCATATTTCTTTTTGTTCATGACATAGATCATGGTCGATGTCGCCATACCACGACCTTGCTCGTCTTTAACCTCGACGTGGAATTTGGTCAGCTCGTTCAGTTTGACGGCAGGAACGACTTCCCAGGGAACCAAAAGACCGTCAAGAACCCCTTTAGACAAGCCTTCGACGGCCTGAGGCAATGGCATACCCATAGCCGACACGCCCAGCGATGTCAGAAATTTGTTGCTCAAGCGCGAAGGGGCGCGAATCTTCAGACCTTTCAAGTCTTCAACGGTGGCCGCATCTTTGGCACGCAGGTTAAAGAAGTTAGGGCCGTTCACCCATACTGCGATGGGTTTGACACCCGCAAATTCTTCCTGGGCATTTTTCTGGGAGAAATCCCACAAAGCGCGCGATGCGTTTTCGTTATCGGCGGCGAAGAACGGGGATTCAAAAATTTCTGTCACAGGAAACCGGCCAGGCGTATACCCCGGCAATGTCCAGACCACATCGGCAATACCATCGCGAACATGCGTCAGGAGTTGGGCAGGAGAACCACCGATTTGCATCGCCGGGAAAAACTGACACTCGATTTGGCCATTAGACTGCTTATTGAGGGCTTCACACCAAGGCTCCATGAATTTGACTTGGGTAACCGTGTGAGCAGGCAAAAAGTGCGCCACTTTGAGTACCACTTTTTCAGCATTGGCCTGAGCGCAAAGGCCAGCGGCCATTAAAAGACCCACCAGAGTACGTTGAACAAGTTTCATTTTATCTCCTTGAGTTCAGATTTTGAGTTGCCGCAGCGTGCATGCGAAATCAGAACAGTTTCTGATGGCATGTAACGAAAGCACTCACCGAATTAAATTTTTACTGTTGGGCTGACTTTTTAACACATTAAATTTCAATCGGGTCTCCATGAATACCCCTGCAGTGCCTGCCCCAGATAAGGGTAGACCCTATCAATCGCGACCCGGAGCAACCGTACCGCATTTTTTATATGTTCTGTGCTCAATAGAATTGAAGTAATTGTCATAAGCCCGGCTGACCGGATCCTTACGGTAGTCATCAACCACATAGGTTTCTTCATGCAGAAAACTATCGCAGTTAGGGCAAAACCAGTGAAAGCGGTCAATCTCGCCTGGCTTGCGCGGCCGCTCTATGATGAACTGGAATGAGTCAGGTGCAAATCGGGGTGAGTGGGGCACAAACGGTTCTTGAAACAAAACCGAACCTTCGGGAACATGTGCTATTTTGGTTTCGCCTTCAGGGGTACGGTAATGCAGGTGCAGGTCACCCTTGATCGAATACTGGATTTCATAGCTGGCATTGATATGAAACTCGCTGCGGTATTCACGACCACGCGCGATAAAAGCCAGCGAATGCTCATTGAGCCACAACTGATACGTACGTTTTCCGGTTTCAGTCAGATGCCGCATGACCGCTTCAAGGTCAATGTTAGGCATAACAAAGTTTTCCATGATTACCATGATGTCTCCTCCGTTGGTTAATTTTTTATGTAGTTACACAAACCCTTTATAACTGAACACCCTACTGGTGCGCCCAGACCGAAACAATATCGGCGACCGGCATAACCTCACCAAAAAGGAACTGCATATTCATCAAGCTGGCTTCGTGTAACTGGGGGCTGTGCGAACCTACCGCATCACGCGCGATAATTGCGGTGTACCCTAGGGCATGGGCTTCGCGCACAGTAGACTCGACGCACACCTGGGTTTGAACGCCTGCGAAAACCAGCGTTTCAACCCCTGAACTGCACAACAAACCATCCAGATCTGTTCCTGTAAATCCGCTGTAGTTATGCTTGATAATGATCGGCTCATCAGCCAGCGGGCGCACACCGAACCAATCTGCCCCCCAGGTATCAGGCGCGCAACATACCGCTGTAATTCCTCTGGCCTTCAACTTGCGACGCATGGAGACGGGAATTCGATCAGGGGTGTAATCGGCGCCTATCCAGACTACTTGCACACCTGCGACTCGTGCCTGCCGCAACAACTGATTTAGTGCCGGACAAATGACAGCCGCGCCAGATACATCTTTTCCCATAATGCGATCGATGTAGCCGCCGGGGGCACAGAAATCATTCTGCATATCAATCACCAGCAAAGCGCATCGTCCGGGCGCCATGGCTTGCTTCAGATCTTCAGTCAGCTCTGGCATTGCGCCCCCGGTCAGGAAAGATCCCAGTACGACCCTCCCATGCCACAGCGCATGGGTACCGATCCGACATAAAACACACTTTCGGCTTTGGGGCGGCCCATTTCTGCGGCAGCTCCCATGGAAACCAGCCAGGCCAAAAGCTCTGCCCCACCACCATCGCCACCTTCAAGAAACTTTTCAAATGGCAATTCCCGGATGGCTTTGTCAACATCACCCTCCTCAAGCAATTTCATGAACCAGCGATCAAAACCTTCGTGAACGGTGAAATAATCGACCCCACCAGGATCGTGAGAAAGCCCGCCCGTTGCCATGAGCACGACCCGCTCGCTAGATGGAAAATCACGCACAATTCTGGCAATCTGTCGACCCACATCGATACAACGACGGGCAGAGGGTACCGGCGGCACGATCGGATTCATGTGGATGGGAATAAATTTGACGTCGTAACGTGGAAACAGAAACTTGAGCGGCACAGACCAGTTATCGTCAAACAGAAGCTCTTCGGCAAATGCCATGATTGATCCCTGCTTTGGCCGATTCACGCACCAAGGCCCTTGCCATATCGCGATAACCCCCGATCTGGTAATCAGGCACATTCAACCAGTCTTTAAACCAAGGGGTCGGGCCCTCCCAGTGATCTCCGATACCTACGCAAAAATCGGGGATATTGGACATTGAAAAATTCAACAGGTGATCATTCGCAACGCCGATGACAACATCGGGCTTGAGCTCATCCATGCGACGCGCAAATTCAGCATATCCAGCCAGCACACCCTCTTGTTCTTCTTTGGGAGCACGATCAATCCACCCGGTTACACCCGGCGCATGGGCAATGCCCAATGTAGCAATCAGTTGAGCCATTATTTGTGCTCCTTGGTAATACCCATTTTCTCGGCATACAAACGCGCTGCATCGCTGTCGTTGTGGTTGTAGCCACCGCCTTTGAACAACCGGCTAACCTGCGGCAAGAAATAAGGATGCACCCCAAGCCGGCCCAACCCGGCAATATCAATGTTCCGCCAGGCTTCACGTTCTGCGTCTGAAAGCCTGTAGTCCTCCATCACCTTTTCCAGATCAGCCTGGAACTCTCGATATTTCAGAGCATCGCGGCGCAAATCAAATACCATACGGTTTGACGGCAAGGTTCGATCGACATTTTGAATTCCCATCGATTTTTTTCCTTATTTACGATTTGTTAGTTTAATATCGATTAAATTTAGGGTTGTTTATAATCGTTGTCAAGAAATTGACCCTCAGGGTTTTCCATGCAAACCATCGAAAAGCTCGACCCATCCACCACCTTGGCCACTGCCATTGCAGAGCAACTGAAAGAAGAGATCACCTACGGGAAACTGGCCCCTGGCTCGAAAATGCGTCTTGATGATCTCAGGGCACACTTCGGGGTCAGTCTGAGCCCGTTACGTGAGGCGTTGTCGCGGTTGTGCGCCGAAGGGTATGTGGCTGCAGAGGGCCAGCGAGGCTACACCGTCGCCCCAGTCTCACCCGCCAACCTCAACGAGGTCACCAAGCTGCGTTGCGAATTCGAGAGTTTTGCGCTGCGTGAATCGATACGTCTTGGCAATGACGAGTGGGAAGGTGAAGTCATTGCAGCCCTTCATCGTCTGAATAAAATTGAACGCACCACAATTGAAAACGGGCAGAAAAGCGCGTGGGAAGCGGCCCATGCGGCATTTCACCGCAAGCTTATTTCGGCTTGCGGCCTACCTCTGCTGTTGCCTTTCTGTGAGACCCTGCACGACCTGAACGACCGCTACCGACGCATATTCCTGCGTTCATCCCCGATTGATCGCCATGTCAAGGACGAGCATGCCGCACTCTGCCAGGCAACCATAGAACGTCGCGCCGACGACGCCTGTCAGTTATTACGCGACCATATAGAGCGTACGGCTACCTATGCCCTGCAGGCCCTGACACAAAACACGGCCCCTTAACCCTGCAGTGAAATTAACAAAGCGAAAAAAACCGCCAATTTCAGCTGCCCCTGTTTGACGGGACAGCTGAAATTGGCGGTTTTTTACTGTAGCCCGGAAACACCCCGGGCCTGCCTGAAGCTTACATGGGCACTACGCGCGCCGGCCCCTGACCACTAATAACGCGCACGCGCTGACCCGCCGAAATAGCAACATCAGCCGCTTGCGCGATAACCCGGGTTTCACCGTTGTCGAGTTGCACGGTAATTTCCAGACCTTGGGTTTTGCCGACCTGGTTCTCAATGGTGTTACCCAGCAAACCTCCCAAAATAGCCCCCCCCACTGTGGCAATGGTACGACCCGAACCACCACCCACGGCATTACCTGCGACGCCACCCAAAGCGCCGCCAGCAATCATGCCGGCACCCGAAGACTTCTCGTTTTGGATAGTGACCGGACGCACTGACACTACGGTGCCCAAACGAACAATCTGTTCTTGCTGGGCCTGCCCATAGGTATATACCGAACTGGAGGCAGAAGGATTGGCGCAGCCAGCAACAACAGCAAGACTGCCAACCGCGGCAGCCAAGGCCGCCCAGCGGCGCAAACGTGATGCGGAGGTTACTGTAACGAGTGTCGTATCCATGGAAAACTCCTTTTGGGCCGCAGCTTGTGGCGACCTTGATTAAACGGACAAGGGCAATTCAAGCCCGTAGTGTTGCTTGAGCATGAACGAAATGTCGTGGCGGGCGGGCTGATGGTTCTGTGGACCGCGTGAGCCGATTTTAATCGCCCCCATAACGTTCGCCAAACCACAAGCATCGCGAAGCGACCAGCCTTCAGACAAACCATACAACAAACCTGCCCGATGCGCGTCGCCACACCCTGTGGGATCAACCACATGGTCAACTTTGACAGGCGCAATATGCGTCTGGTTCCCGTTCTCGAACAAACTGGCACCATCGGCACCACGAGTAACCACAATGGCCTTCAAGCCTTGAGACAAGGCTTCCATGGTAGACCCGGTGCGCTGTTCAATCACACTGGCCTCATAGTCATTAGCCGTCAGCAACGAAGCCATACCGATCATTTGTTTCAGGTCTTCGCCCGTGAACAAGGGCATTGCCTGACCGAGGTCAAACACAAAAGGAATACCTGCAGACTTCATGCGCTGTGCATGGGCAAACATGCCATCTTTCGAATCAGGGGAAACAATGCCCCAGACAGCATCAACATCAGAAAAATCATTCTCTGCAGAGCGCGCCATTGCGCCAGGGTGAAATGATGCAATCTGATTATTATCAAGGTCGGTGGTAATGAAACACTGAGGCGTGAACATATCAGGAATCACGCGAATTTTGCTCACATCAATACCCAAACTACCAAGATACTGCAGGTAATCTGTCGCATCGACACCGACGGTACCTACCGGAACCGGGCTGCCGCCCAGCAAACGCAAGTTGTAAGCAATATTACCGGCGCAACCGCCATACTCTTTGCGCATTGAAGGCACAAAAAAAGACACGCTGAGTGACTGAATGCTATCGGCCAGAATGTGCTCTTTGAAGTGCCCTTCAAACACGGCAATCGTATCAAATGCCACTGAACCACACACCACTATCTTCTTTGTCATCTCAATCCTTTTTTGGGAAAAACTTGCCTAATTTGAAACCATTGATGCGCAGACCATCCGTCTTGACGCGCAACGCCAGGCGGACTTCTTGCCCCGCCCCGAACGGACCTTGCAACTGCCGCGCCTCAAGATAATCTGCCGGCTGCAAGATGCGGCGTGACACAACCGCACCCGCCAGATCAACCAGATCAAGGGTCAGTGCAGGCCATTGCTGAGATTTGTCATAGGTATTGCGCATGACGACTGTCAATTGCATGACTTGCGACCCGCCATCGCTTGATGCTGAACCCGCCATCGCCTGCAGCGATGAGTCCATAATCACAATACGATCAATGCGCTGGGGATACTCGACAGTGCATCGTAGCCACTGACAGGCTTTCTCTAGCAAAGGCCTTGATTGTGGTACTTCAGCAGCCACCTGCGTGCGAAACGCATAAAGCAGTGCACCCGCAAGAACGGCCAGGAGAAGGACCACAAACACCCAACGAATAAATCCTGCAATGCCTGAACCGCGGCGGCGTTCTGACAAAAATGCAGGACTGGATGCACGCGCGCCCCGCTGACGCCGGGGCTCGACAACAATTGCCGCAGGAGCCTCGGCTGGGGACTCACCTTTAGCCATGGTCGTGTCAGAGGCTGACCGCCCGGAAATCACAAAGCGATCTTCATGACGCTGAAGCTCGTGAGCATCTGCCTCGTCATCCAGCCATAATAAAGGCTCATCATCAACCGACCATAGGTCATCAGGGACAGCAGCCCTGGAGGGCTGCGCTGGTACCTGGCGTGCCCGAGAGGCTGCCATGGAAGAAGACGGGGGTAACGGTGGGGATGAAGGTGAAGTCAACGCCAGAGCGACGTCTTTTTCAGGCACCACAGCCTCGAAACCGTCAAAAATATTCGCACATTCGACACATCGAATGTAGCCTTTTCGAAGTTTGAGCTGCTCCAGGCTCGCCGTGAACAAGGCGCCGCACTCGGGGCAACGTGTTGTCAGATCCATCGTGCGACCGGTCAAGCTTTTGGGCGCTGGCCGTGCAGGCAAACCCAACCGTCACGAGCCTTCCATACTGACATGTCCAACCAGGGGGCATAAGCCTGGGCCACCTCTTCGGCCTGACGCTCAAGGACACCCGAGAGCACAAGATGCCCGCCCGGCGCTACCCGGTGACTGAGTATAGGCGCGAGTACCTTGAGTGGATTGGACAAGATATTGGCAACGACCACATCAAAGGTGCCTTCCGGCAGGGCATCAGGCAGACCGGCGCTGAGGTCAACCTGATTGACCTGGGCGTTGTATTCAGTAGCCGTCACTGCCTGCGGGTCGATATCAACCGCCCAGGCTGGACCGCAGCCCAGCTTACGCGCAGCAATTGCCAGAATGCCGGAGCCGCAGCCGTAGTCGAGCAGGGTAGGATGTCCCTGCATATCACTGGCAAGCCACTCAAGACACAGATGGGTGGTCGGGTGGCTACCGGTACCGAAAGCCAACCCGGGGTCAAGTTCAAGGGTGATGATGTCGTCACGATGGGGAACAACCGGATCATCACGATGCCAGCTGGGAACAATCCAGACGCGGTCGCCCACCTCGATGGGGCCAAACTGCGACTGCGTCAGACGCACCCAGTCGGCATCGGGGACATCACGGGTTGACCACCCTTCAAGATCAAGGTCCGAGTCGAGCTGAGCCTTGACGACCTCAAGAATTTGCGCCGGATCAGCACCATCGGGTAACAAAGCCACTACCCGGTTATGCTGCCAGGCCTGTACCTCAGGTTCAGTCCCGGGCTCCCCGAAAAGCGGCTGCTCGGTTTCAGTGTCGCGATCAGCATCTTCAACTGATACCGACAATACACCGGCCTCGAGCAAGGCATCGGACAAGGCCTCTGCCACAGCTTCGGGACAATTCAACACCAGTTCACGCATGAGTTTTCTGCCAAAAAAGCATCAAGGACGCTGCGCGAGCTTGTGCTCGAGGTAATGGATGCTGGTGCCGCCTTCTGCAAAGCGGGCATCTTGCATCAGTTCACGGTGCAATGGAATATTGGTCAGGATCCCTTCTACCACCATTTCCGACAAGGCAATCTGCATACGGGCAATCGCCTGTTCGCGCGTGTCACCGTAAGTAATGAGCTTACCAATCATGGAGTCGTAGTTGGGCGGAATGCTGTAGCCACTGAAGACGTGGGAATCAAGCCGAACCCCCATCCCGCCAGGCGCATGCCAGGCCGTAATCTTGCCTGGGCTGGGCGTGAACTTGAACGGATCTTCGGCATTGATACGGCACTCGATGGCGTGACCACGGAACTGGATATCTTTCTGGCGCAAGGTGAATTTTTCACCGGCTGCAATACGAATTTGCTGAGCGACCAGATCAACACCGGTAATCATTTCAGTCACCGTATGTTCGACCTGGATGCGGGTGTTCATCTCGATGAAGAAAAACTCGCCGTCTT
>CAYTSJ010000016.1:0-13518 GCA_964440385.1 uncultured Pusillimonas sp.
GGTCGCAATATCAACACGGGTACGAACCTGGGGATACTGTTGGCGAAAGGCGGTCAAGGCCTGAGGAAGGACATCAGGCGCGACCGTCGGCAATGCGGAGAGGGTCAAGGACTCAAGATGAGCCTGCCCGGATTTTGACATTACCCTGGCCGCATCTTCGAGGGCCTGGGTCACTGACAGCGCATAAACCAGAAAACGCTCGCCATCGCTGGTCAGGCGTGCACCGAAACGGCCCCTTTCAACCAGTGGTTGACCCGTCATGTGCTCGAGTTCAACCAGAGTTTTAGACACGGCCGGCTGACTCAGATTGAGCCGATCGGCCGCTTTACCCAGGTTCTGTTCTTGAGCCACCGCCACAAAACACTGCAAATGGCGCAAACGGACACGATTTAAAAAGTGCTCTTTTTCCATAACCTGAGGTTATCAAATAATATCAATTAATTCAATTTACTTAACGGATAGTCGAAGATAAGATGGCCCCACTGTGCTGCATCAAAAGCCAGACAGAATAACCAGGAGAGCCCTATGACGACCCCTACCGACCAATTCGGCGAATTTCTGCAGCGTGACCGCACGTGGCATCCGCCAGCCTATACGCCCGGTTACAAAACCAGCGTTCTGCGTTCACCCCAGAAGTCACTGATTTCTATCCAGAATGATCTTTCCGACATTACCGGCCCACTGTTCTCGCGCGATGAACTCGGTCCTCTGGATAACGACCTGATCATGAACTATGCCAAGAATGGTTTGCCTATCGGCGAACGTATTCTGGTGCATGGCTATCTGCGCGATGAAAACGGTCGCCCGGTGCCCAACGCCCTGATCGAAGTGTGGCAAGCCAATGCGTCGGGTCGCTACCGTCACAAAAATGACAAATACATCGCCCCGATCGACCCTAACTTCGGTGGCTGTGGCCGCGTCATTACCGACGAGAACGGTTATTACTTCTATCGCACCATCAAGCCCGGCCCATACCCATGGCGCAATGGTATTAACGACTGGCGTCCTGCGCATATTCACTACTCAATCTTTGGTTCGGGTTTTGCGCAACGTCTGATCACCCAGATGTATTTTGAAGGTGACCCGCTCATCCCCGGTTGCCCGATTGTTCGCTCGATCCCCAACGAAGAAGCCGTGCGCGGCCTGATTGCACAGATGGACCGTGGCGCCTTTGTGGCGCTTGATAGCCTGGCCTACCGTTTCGACATCACGATTCGCGGCTCACGCGCCACCTTGTTCGAAAACTTCATCCAGGGAGCCAAATAATGAACCCGAATACACCCGTTTATCTGAAAGAAACCGCTTCGCAAACGGCGGGCCCCTACGTTCATATTGGCTTGGCACCGAAACAGGCCGGTTTTGATATTTTCGAAAAAAACTTCGGCAACGTGCTGGTTACTCCCGAAACCAAAGGCGAACGCATCCGCGTTGAAGGTCGGGTTTTCGATGGCAGCGGCCACATGGTCAAAGATGTCCTGATCGAATCCTGGCAAGCCAACGCGGCAGGTCGCTACAACCACCCTGCCGACAAGCAAACCGACAAGCCCATTGACCCTTCCTTCCGGGGTTGGGGTCGTGCGGCCTCTGATTTCGATACCGGGGTTTATTTCTTTGAAACCATCAAACCAGGTTCGGTTACCGGTCGCCATGGCAAACCCATGGCGCCACACATCAATCTCTGGATTGTGGCGCGTGGTATCAATATTGGTCTGCAAACCCGTATGTACTTCTCTGACGAAGCGCAAGCCAACGCTGCAGATCCTGTTTTGAACGGCATTGAGTGGGAACAGCGTCGTAAAACACTTATTGCCCATCGCTCAGAGCGTGATGGTCAAGTGGTTTACACCTTTGACATTCATCTTCAAGGTCCTAACGAGACCGTCTTCTTCGACGCCTGATCGACTTTAAAGTTCATCGAACGGCCCTGCGTTTACAAAAGCGCCGGGCCGTTTTCAATACAGCTATTCAGCTATCTTGATGCGCCAATCAGCATATTGATTTGCGATGCAGCCGCAAGAAGTTTGGGCAAGCACACTTCCAGAACATGGCTTGCACTGGCCTTATCGGCTGAACCACTTACATTGACTGCGGCCACCACCTTACCGCTCAGATCCCGAATAGGCGCTGCCACAGAAACGAGACCGGGCTCCAGTTCTTCACGGACCAGGCACCAGCCCTGCGCCCTCACCTGCATCAACGTCTTGTGTAACTCATTGCGATCAGTGATCGTAAGGGGTGTGTACGGCGTCAGGGTCATGCCAGCCAAACGCTGGTCCAGCTGGTCGTCGGGCAAACCCGCCAGTAAAACGCGTCCCATGGAGGAACAATGGGCGGGTAAGCGGCTGCCTACCCCAAGGTTAATGGACATGATTTTATGCGCCGGAACCCGAAGCACATACACGACCTCGTCGCCATCCAGCACAGCCGCCGAACTTGACTGACGTAACTGCTCTACCAACGTTTCCATGACGGGCTGCGCTTGCGTCCAGACCGGCAAAGACGTCAGGTAAGCAAAGCCCAACTCAAGCACCTTCGGCGTCAGACGAAAAAAACGGCCCTCGGCGCTGACATAGCCCAATGCAAGCAGCGTAAGCAGTATGCGCCTCGCCCCTGCCCGGGTCAGCCCTGCACGCTGGGCCACTTCAGACCGGGTTTGTGCCGGCGCGTGGGCACCAAAACTGCGCAATACAGAAAGACCGCGCGCAAACGACTGTACATAGGCATCCCCGGGACGGGGAACGCCCTCAGCACTGTCAGTGAATACAGCAACGGATTTTTCTGCCGCCGGCTTGCGTTTTCTTTTCTGAGGCACGTCCTCGGTGGATTCGACCGGTTTGCGCTTTGAGGCGGTTAGTTCGGGGTTGAACCAGGAATGCGTCATAGGGGCCACAATAAAAGTCGTGCAACTGTCGTTGACAAGTTTCACAGGGGTGATTAAGCTAGAACCATATTGTTCTATATACGAATTTATGTTCACTATAAGAACAAATTAAAAATTTTTCAACGAAATGTTCGTACGGAAAACATGATCAACAAAATATCCCCTTCAGTCGAATCCGCCTTGTCCGGAATACACGACGGTGCCACCATCATGATTGGTGGTTTTGGTGGCGCAGGTCAGCCCGCCGAACTAATCGATGGCCTGATTGCCCACGGCGCCAAAGATCTTGTCATTGTCAACAACAACGCCGGTAATGGTGAGGTTGGACTGGCCGCCTTGCTTAAAACCGGTCGTGTGCGCAAGATTATTTGCTCGTTTCCGCGCCAGGCCGACTCGTATGTCTTCGACGAGCTGTACCACACCAAAAAGATCGAGCTTGAACTTGTGCCCCAAGGCAACCTGGCCGAGCGTATTCGTGCAGCCGGTGCCGGTATCGGTGCTTTCTTCACACCTACCGGTTACGGTACAGAATTGGCCGAGGGTAAAGAAACCCGTGAAATCAACGGTCGACAGTATGTTCTTGAATACCCGATTTTTGCTGACTTTGCACTGATCAAAGCAGAAAAGGGTGACCGCTGGGGCAACCTGACTTATCGCAAGACCGCGCGCAACTTCGGACCCATCATGGCCACCGCCGCCAAATGCACCATTGCCTCGGTTCACGAGATTGCTGAGCTGGGTGACATCGACCCTGAAACCGTCGTCACCCCTGGATTGTTTGTCAAACACATCGTTAAAGTCCCCCGCACGGCCACCGGCCCCGCTGGCTTCAAGACTGCTTAAGGACCCGAAATGAGCGAACAGAACACTATTCCAACCTGGACTCGTGACCAAATGGCAGCGCGCGTTGCCCTTGATATCCCCGACGGGGCTGTGGTGAACCTGGGTATCGGCCTGCCCACCAAGGTGGCCAATCACTTGCCCAGCGATCGTGAAGTCATTCTTCACAGTGAAAACGGCGTGATCGGCATGGGGCCGGCACCTGCAAAAGGCGAAGAAGACTACGATCTCATCAATGCCGGCAAGCAACCCGTCACACTGCTTCCTGGTGGTTGTTTCTTCCATCACGCTGACAGCTTCGCCATGATGCGTGGTGGCCACCTTGATGTGTGCGTACTGGGTGCGTTTCAGGTGTCTGTCACCGGTGATCTGGCCAACTGGAGCACAGGTGCACCCGATGCCATTCCGGCCGTGGGCGGTGCTATGGATCTGGCGATCGGCGCCAAAAAAACCTACGTCATGATGGAACTGCGCACCAAGTCAGGCGAATCAAAACTGGTTAACCAATGCTCG
The DNA here is from genome assembly GCA_964440385.1 of uncultured Pusillimonas sp. Taxonomy (GTDB): domain Bacteria; phylum Pseudomonadota; class Gammaproteobacteria; order Burkholderiales; family Burkholderiaceae_B; genus Neopusillimonas. The sequence goes on from CAYTSJ010000016.1 coordinate 4,235, forward strand.
TATCCGTTAACCGGTATTGGTTGCGTCAGCCGTGTTTATACCGATATCGCTGTGTTTGATCTGGGGGCTGACGGCGCCAAGGTCATTGACATTGTTGATGGCCTCAGTTTTGAAGAACTGCAAAAACTGACGCCGGTCAAGCTTATTGACGCCCGTCCATAAGCCTGATCACGTATCAGGGTCTTAACACACCGCAGTCAGGCCAATTCCATTATGGAAGCGGCCTGACTTCTGAACTCTTTGGGTGATACACCCACATGGCGCTTGAAGAAGCGCGTGAAATACGCCGGGTCATTAAAGCCCAACGACTCTGCCACGACACTGATCGTCATGGTGGTAAACACCAGTTCTCGCTTTGCCGCCAGAATTAAACGCTGGTTGACCAAAGCCAATGCCGATTGGCCTGTGGCCTCGCGACACAGTACATTCAAATACGTTGGACTGATAGCCAGTTGACGTGCGTATTTCTCAATTGACCAGCCCTGTGTATAGTGCGCTTCAATCAATTGGGCAAACTGACCAAAATAATTATGACCCCGGTCTTCCTGACGTAACAGTGCCGTTTGACGCCTTGCCAACTGGCGACTGATCCAGATAAAAATACACTGAAGCAAGGTCGACATTAGTTTGTCACGGTGCAATGCGTTGCCACGATACTCATGATCAAGTTGGCCGAAAGCCGCTGCAACCGGGGTATCCGCCGGCTCTAGAGTAAACATGCAGGGCGCCAGCAATCGGCTGTCGATAGCCCCCAGATCAGACACCAGCATATCCACCAACGGTTGCGCCAGTGTCACCACATGACCTTGCGCATCGGGGTCAAATCGAAAACCGTGAACACACATTTGTGGCACCAGCACGATTTGCCCTGGAGACATTGAATGCTCGGTCTCATCGAGAACTACCCGGGCCGTACCGCCCTTCAGGTAAAGCAACTGAAACAAGCCATGATGCTGGTGAATCTTGATTTCCCAGTCGTGCCTCAGGCTGCGCTCGACAATTAACTCGCAATGGACAAGATCAGGTGTAGGCCATTGTTCTTTCTCACCATAAAGCTGATACACCGGGATACGCTGCTCTGGCGATTTAACCTGACGACTCATCTTGACCCGGCTGGTGAGACTAAAAATTTGCAAGAAAAATACAGGGTTAACCCTAATAACCTATATATTTCAATAGCTTGCAATAATTTCAAAAAAAATTAGTTTCTAAAAGTGCAATTATTGCATGATTAAATCCATTCCAATGCACCCCATTCAGGCGCACCATAACGTCCAGACAGCATATCTCACTGATCCAGGTAGCGAATCAACAAGGAGCTTTCCATGAAAACACAAATCGCGATTATTGGCGCGGGTCCATCCGGTTTGTTGCTGGGCCAACTCTTGCATCTGCAAGGCATTGATACCGTTATTCTCGAACGCAAAACCCCTGAATACGTACTTAGCCGTATTCGAGCGGGTGTATTGGAACAAGGTCTGGTTGACCTGCTGCGTGAGGCCAAGGTCAGCGACCGCATGGATAAAGAAGGTCTTGTCCACGAAGGGACATTATTCAGCTTTAATAATGAATTGCGCCGCATTGACTTCAAAAAGTACGCTGACGGTCAAACTGTCATGGTGTACGGCCAAACCGAAGTCACCCAAGACCTGATGGAGGCTCGCAAGAAATCGGGCGCAACCACAATTTATGAAGCCGAAGACGTTCAACTGCACGACTTCTATACCGATAAACCCCGCATCACATTCGTCAAAGACGGCCAGACTGTAGAGCTTGAATGCGACTACATTGCCGGTTGCGATGGCTTCCACGGTGTTTCACGTCAATCTGCACCCGCAGACCAGATCAAAACGTTTGAACGCATCTACCCGTTTGGTTGGCTGGGTATCTTGTCTCGTACGCCACCCGTTGATCATGAACTGATCTACGCCAACCACGAGCGCGGTTTTGCCCTGTGCAGCCAGCGTAACGCCAATCTCAGTCGCTACTACGTCCAGGTCAGCCTTGACGACAAGATTGAAGACTGGTCTGACGAACGCTTCTGGGACGAACTCAAGGCCCGCCTGCCGGAAGATGTGGCCGCCCGTTTGGTTACTGGCCCATCGATTGAAAAGAGCATCGCCCCGTTGCGCAGTTTTGTGACCGAGCCCATGACCTATGGTCGTATGTTCCTTGTCGGCGACGCTGCACACATTGTTCCGCCGACAGGTGCAAAAGGCCTCAATCTGGCGGCCAGCGACGTCTCGACGCTCTATCGCATTCTGACCAAGGTCTACAAAGAAGGTCGCACCGAGCTGACAGCGAAGTACTCTGAAATCGCACTGCGTCGCATCTGGAAAGCTGAACGCTTTTCTTGGTGGATGACCTCCATGTTGCATCAGTTCTCTGGCGATGACTTCGGAAAGCGTATGCAACTGGCCGAACTTGAGTACTACACAAGCTCGGAAGCCGGTTTGCGTACAATCGCCGAAAACTACGTGGGGCTGCCCTACGAGCCTATCGAATAAGGCACGACCAGCGCAAATTAAAAACCCCCGGGGTTAGTTCATTCAGTAACGAACTACCCCGGGGGTTTTGTGTTGACCGTCAGAAACTTGAATTACTGCGGCGCTTACTTCTGTGCCGCGTAACGTGCGGCGCTATCGGTAATTTCCTTGCGAGCGGCGTCTGCACCATCCCAACCCTTCACCTTGACCCACTTGCCTTTCTCAAGGTCTTTATAGTGCTCGAAAAAGTGCTGGATGCGGGCCAGATCTTCCTGGGGCAAATCTTCTGGCGATTTGATATTTCGGTAAGGCGGGTAAAGCTTGTCGACAGGAACGGCCAGCAGCTTGGCGTCACCACCCGCCTCGTCGTCCATATTCAGCACGCCAATGGCGCGGCAACGAATCACCGCACCAATCTGGATGGGGAACGGCGCAACCACCAGCACATCGACTGGGTCACCATCGTCAGAAATGGTTTCAGGAATGTAGCCATAGTTGGCGGGGTAATGCATGGCCGTCAGCATGAAACGATCTACAAAGACTGCTCCCGAGTCTTTGTCAACTTCATACTTGACCGGATCGGCATTCATTGGAATTTCGATGATGACGTTGAATTCATCGGGAAGTTTCGGACCCGCTGGAACACGATCTAGACTCATGATTTAAAACCTCTGGAATATAAGATCAATCAGGTAAAAAAATTTTATCGATGCTCACCACCCTGAGGACGATCGGATGTTTGTGTGACATCGACGCCAGGGATGGGTGCACTGTCGAAATACTCATCAAATTCGTTAGCCGAAGGGTTGACGACCGCTTCAGGGGCTGGCTTTGAGATGGGTGCAACAGCATAAACCGATTCATCAATGTAGTCTGCAGCACTGGCCGCCACGGGCATCTCGAGGGGTACAGGTGATACACCAGACGATACCTCGGAGTCATCGGGCAGGGCCAATGATGGATCGGATCGCGTGTCGGCCGCCGGCAGCACAGTACTTGACGGGATGACCGGCAGCAGCCCTGCCACACCCGAAGAAAGACGCCAATGTTTCAAAGCGTTATCGGAGCGACCCAGACTGTCGTAAAGACTGCCTAACAAGGCATGGATGCGACCCTCATGACGCAAAGCCAGACTGCGTTGCAAATAACGCTCACCCGGCCCCCACAACTGGTTAACCAGACACAACTGCCCTAATGCAGCAAGCAAATCTGCATTATCGGGATGCGTCTTCAACCAGGTCTCGGCTTTGCTGATGCGACGGCTGACCTGATCACCACTTGCATGGGCATACGCATTCAGCAATCGCGCATCAAGCTGAGCCGACAAGGCCGCCTCGAGAATTTTTCCGGCTTCGTCTTCATGACCTGCCAACTGCTGCACCTGCGCTGCAGCAAGTGCAACTTCAGGCAGTGTTTTTTCATCAGCCTTCAGCTCGGACCACAGATTGCGAAAGCCATCCGGGCCCGCGGCACGCAAACGCCCGGAGGCCGACTGTGCAACCAGGTCCAGGGCTTGACGACGATCGATCGCATTACGACGCATGAGCTGACGTGTCAGGTCAAAGATTTGCTGGTAATTGCCCAACTGCTGGTGCGCTTTCAGCAACAAGCGCGTAGCGTTTAAGCGCTTGGCGCTGCCATCATGCAGTGGTTGAAGCAAAACCAATGCGTCTTGTGCACGCTGGTCATCAAGGAACATCTCGGCCGCAGCGATCGACCAGACCTCTTTCAGCCCGGCTTGATTGGCCGCAGCGGCTTTGGCCAGGGACAAGGCTTCATCACGACGGGTCAAATCAGCTTCATGATGACAAGCTCTGGCAAGGGCCAGGCCAGCAAGCACCCGCGTATTGACTGAACGAGTACGCCCAAGAAGACGCGACAATTCTTGCTCGGCTTGCTGGTAACGCCCTTCAAGCACAAACAACCAGCCTTTCTCGAGCTGTTCATGATCACGTTGCCTTGCTCGCAACCCGCGCCAGGAACGGAAGCGCTCTGGCCCGGACGTCACCCAGGCAACGACCCGCAAGAGGATATAGAGCAACACAAACGAGCCGATGCAAAGCAAAACGGCCAAATTCAAGGAAAGCTCGATGCGCCAGGGTTGAGCCACAATCAGGACATTACCGCTGTGCTCTTTAAGTACGACACCCAGCGCCACTGCAAGCGCCAGAACAATCAAGGTCCAGAACCATGTTCTCATGTATTACCCCTGTAAATCCTGAGACCTTGCCGCACTGACTGGCGAAGGCTGTTCTGCAGGCGATGGAGGCTCGACGACAGGTGAAGAACTTTTAGGGTCGACTGCTTCTGAAACAGGTTCTGAACTGACCGAAGATGAACCCGCGCGCTGATCTACTGCACGCGCGCTTTCCTGACGGACAGCCTCGAGTGCCGACTGAGTATGGCTCAGGACGGGCAAGCGCGTATCAACCGGGGTCTCAACCAGACGGATAGCAAGCCGCTGCGCACGCTGGGAAACCGGTGACTGAAGGTCAAAATGAGAAGTCAGAGCCACATTGATGGCTTCCAGCTCAACCTTCCAGACATCAGCCTGTTTCATCATCAAAGCCAACTGTGCCGTCATGACCCGCAAGCGCAAGGTAAGACGTAACTGATCGGCCTGCTCGGGAGAAATCAGTAAGGCTGAGCGGTCATCGACACGACGAACACTGATGAAACCTGCCAGATCATGACTGAGTACTGACCACGCTTGACCAAGCCAGTGAATCGAGCCGTCAATGGCATTTTGCCACCAGGCGGCATCAGGACTCGCCTGAAATGGCGCAAAAGTTCGGGTCTGAGCGTCTTGGGTGGCAGGCGCGCGCTTGACGCCGGGGACAGCATTATCAGGCACCAGCAAAGGTGCCTGCCCCAGCAAACCATTCAATTGCTCGAGCTGGGCGGCTAAAGCAGGAACATCCACAATGGCTGCAGCGCGCAAACGTTCGAGATCACCATTCAGACTTTGCTGAACGGCAGCCAGTGCAGGACGATTTGCGCGTGATAGACGCGCTTGTGCGGTTTCAAGCGCAACAATCGCATTGGCCACATTGCCGCCCAAAGTCAGTTGCTGGCTGGCAATTGAAACCAGATGATCGATATCGTTCAGCAAAACCAGATCGGAACCGCTGTCAGTCAGCACCTGAAACGCCTGATCGAGGTTACCCAGTTGCAGCTGGAGATCATTCACTTGTGTTTGCAGCCTGGCCAGGGTTGCGCCTTGAGCAATCAACTGGGCATTCGCCTGTCGGGCCAAATGGCCCGCTTCATCAAGGGCCTTGCCAGTTTGCTCGAGTTGCTGGCGGGTGGAGATTTGAGCCTGTTGTCCTGACTCGTATAAATACCAGGCGATGCCACCCAACCCGGCCGATAAAAGCACCAGAACCACTACCGCCACTTTCAAGGTAGCGCCTGAGCGCGCTTGGGTCGCCGCATTGCCCCCCGCTCCTTTCGCCGAAGACCGAGCATTGGCACCCTCTTTACCTTTTGCCAATAACGCGGCCGTTTTATCGTGAACTTCAGTATTGGATGTATTGGATTCTGTCATGACATTATTTTAATCGTGAGCATTATCGGGCAACGCCGGCCTATATAGAGGCCAACGCTAAAAGCGACTGGCACATGGCAGGTGCATCGGGTTCACATAGTGTAACCTCAGGCTCGGGACTGCCGGGAAAACACTCGGCGTATCGCCATTTTAAATGGCGACCAATACGTTCGTGCACAGCCACAAAACGGGCTCCTTGCAAGGCATCGAGCAAATTGTGTTTTGCCAGTTGGGCAAAAATCGCATCAACCCCTTCGCTACTGGTCATCAACCAGCTCACATCTGATGGGGGCAAAGCACTGATGGATTGACGTAACTGCTGAACCTGGCTACTTGACCATACTGCAGCAGTGCGCTGATAGCTGGCGTGTCGTGTCACAGAAACTCCGGATGACTCAAGCTGCTGACCCAACCACTCGCGCCCGGTTTGCCCGCGCACCACCAAGGCAGAGTGAATATGTTTCAGATTGATCTGTATCTGTGGCCACAAGCCTTCTGAGTCTGAGGTCTGGCCTGTCTGCGGCATCAAAAGCTGGCATTGGGCGAACCAACGACTCTGCCGCAAAGCGGCTGCCGTAGCAAGCCCGACGCCAGCCACAAATCGTGGCCGTTGCAAAGGCTGACCTGGTGCGGGCATGTCAGCAACGTGATCAAGGGCACTTTCGTAAGCCGACAGTGCCATCGAGCTTACAAAGACAAGCAAATCAAAATCGCGGGGTCTGGGCACCTGGTCAGGAATGACCGCAACAGGCTGCAGTTGCAACGCCGGAAGTTCAAGTACCGATGCCCCCTGCCCCCGTAACCACGACGCCATACTGACGTTCTTCCCTTTGGGTCGGGTAAGAACAATCAAAGGGGCAACACGACCAGACATACCGCGTCAGACCGATGGATTTGTCAGCAAACGGGAAAGAATTGCCTGAGCCCCTTTATCGAGCAATTCACGGGCCACCTGTTCGCCAAGACTAACCGCCTGACCCACAGGCGCTGTCCCCCGAGCCCGAACTAAATGACTGCCATCCGGCTCAGCGACCAGTGCTTCAATCGAAATTTGATCATCATTTATTTGGGCATAAGCCGCGAGAGGAACCTGACAAGACCCGCCCAATACCCGCGATACAGTTCGTTCAGCCAAGGCCCGGGCAGCCGATGCATGGCACTGGAGTGGCGACAGCCATGCAGCGACATCAGCGCGTTCGGCCAGAATCTCGATACCTAAAGCGCCCTGACCCGCCGCTGGCAAACTTTGTTCTGTTTCAATGAAACTACGGATACGGTCGCCAAGCCCCAGGCGCTTCAGACCGACCGCGGCCAAAATAATGGCATCGTATTCACCCGCGTCAAGTTTGCCTAAACGTGTATCCAGATTGCCACGCAGTGGCTTGACCACCAGATCGGGGCGACCTGCACGTATTTGCGACTCACGGCGCAAGCTTGACGTTCCAACAACGGCACCCGCTGGCAAATCAGCCAAACAGGAAAACCGGTTGGAGACAAAAGCATCACGAGGGTCATCGCGCTCGAGGATGACCGGCAAAGCAAACGGCAAGGTCAGTTCGACGGGTACATCTTTAAGGGAATGGACAGCCAGGTCAGCACGACCATCAAGCAAGGCATTTTCAAGCTCTTTGACGAACAACCCTTTACCGCCGACTTTGGAGAGCGAACGGTCGAGGATCTGGTCACCACGGGTGGTCATTTCCAGCAAAATCACCTGACATCGGGGATACAGTTGCTGCAAACGGTCGCGCACATGATGCGCCTGCCAGAGCGCCAAACGGCTGGCACGCGTCGCAATGACCAAACGGTCTGGTGTGGCTGTCATGTGACGATCAACCCTGGAAATAACTGGCAACCAGGTAAATCACGATACCAATGACCGCCAAAATACCCAAACCTTGCAGCAAGGTTAAACCCTTGCCACCTTCTTTTTGTTTAAACAGGCCCATGTGTTTTCCCCTGTGCGGCGACTTTTTGCGACGCGATGAACTTGCCAACGAGCACAACAAGAATTGCACCCACAATTTCGGCACTATATTTGATGGTCGATGAGGTTTCGCCAAAACGATCGATAATGATCACGTCGGTGACCATCATGCCACCGGCAATCCAGCCCAGCAGCGCAGCCCCGAACGTGATGACCATGGGGAAGCGATCGATGAGTTTGAGAACCAGTGTACTGCCCCAGATAATGATGGGCACACTCAGCAACAAACCAAAAATAACATAGCCCATCTGGTGGTCAGATGCCGTGCCTTGAGCCGCACCCGCGATGGCAATGACATTATCAAGACTCATAACGAAGTCAGCGACCAGAATTGTTTTAACCGCTGCCCATACCGACTGGCTGGCCGTGATATTCCCGTGATGATCATCTTCAGGAATCAGGAGTTTGATACCGATCCAGAGCAACAGCAGCGCACCGGCCAGTTTAAGGAACGGAATACCCAGCAAGGTCAAGGCAAAGAAAATCAGGACTACACGCAAGAAAATTGCGCCGGCTGTACCCCACAAAATGCCCTGCATACGCTGACGCGCTTCAAGCTTGCGACAAGCGAGCGCAATCACGACAGCGTTGTCTCCCCCCAAAAGAATGTCGATCATGATGATCTGGAAGAGAACGCCCCAATGCAGCGATTCGAAAAACTCAACCATTTTGTGTCCTGGAAACCCGACGGACGGGAAAAGCAAAAAAATTAAAAGAAAGATGCCAAAAAAAGGCCCGCCTTGGCGAGCCTTTTAGTGGCCAGCTGAAGCTTACAGCACCGACTTGAGCAACTTGCCCATTTCGGAAGGATCACGGGTTGTGCGAATACCGCAGGCTTCCATGACTTCAAGCTTGGCGTCTGCTGTGTCAGCACCGCCAGAAATCAGGGCACCTGCGTGACCCATACGCTTACCTGCAGGTGCAGTCACACCAGCGATAAAGCCAACAACCGGTTTCTTCATGTTGTCTTTGGCCCAGAGTGCCGCGTTGACTTCATCAGGACCACCGATTTCACCGATCATGATGACGGCATCAGTGTCAGGATCGTCGTTGAACATCTTGAGGACGTCAATGTGCTTCAGACCATTGATGGGGTCACCACCAATACCCACCGCCGAAGACTGACCCAGACCCAAGTCGGTCAATTGAGCTACGGCTTCGTAAGTGAGTGTACCGGAGCGGCTGACCACACCAATGCGGCCCTTGCGCGAAATGTGACCGGGCATAATGCCGATTTTCAGTTCGTCAGGGGTGATCAGACCGG
>CAYTSJ010000017.1:0-13024 GCA_964440385.1 uncultured Pusillimonas sp.
GCTGCGCGGTACCATGGCAGCCTACTGGGCGCTGGTGGGTCTGGTCATCACCAGCTTCGCCTTCCTGGGGGTGAACATGTTCCTGTCAGGGCTGCACTCGTACGGTGAACTTTGACATCCTCGCCGCCCTGAAGGGCGGCGATTACAGCCGATCAATCAACATCACAACGTGCGGCTGTTGTCCTGGTTGCCTGGCTGCACGTAATACGCCACGAACTGACGGGTTTTGTGGTCATCGATAAAGCTGGCGCTATGGCGGGCTTTACAGATCAATTCAGGGCTCTGCGGGCGTGAAATGACGTAGCCCTGAACATAATCAACGCCCAGGTCTTTCAAGATACGCAGCGTAGGAACGTCTTCTGCCCACTCCGCAATAATGAACATGTTCAGGCTGCGCGCCAGCGCCACAATCGCCTGCAAAATCGCCACATCGGCCGGGTGCTCGGCAAGGGTACGGGTAAATGCGCCATCAATTTTCAGGGCATTGGTCGGCAGTTTTTTAAGGTACGCAAACGAGGTGTAGCCCGCACCGAAGTCATCCAGCGCAACACGCGCGCCCATCGCCTGAACACGCTCGATAAACTCACGCGTCATGTCAGTATCTTGCAAAGCGACCGTTTCGGTAATTTCGATCAACAACTTGCGAGCCACCGAAGGAAAACGCTGGAACGTCTTGTAGAACGTCTCAATGAACTGAGGGTCGTTCAATGACATGCCGTTCAGGTTAATACACACAAACTGGGTATTGTTGAAACTGGACTGGTTGGCATCCAGCCATTCAAGGGCCGTGGTCACCACCCACTCATCAATCTGGGTGACCACGCCACTTTCTTCCGCCGCTGCAATCAGCTTGCCGGTATTCACCAGCGTGCCTTTACGATCATGTTTACGCAGCAACACTTCGAAATTGAGTGACCCGAATGGGTCAGACAATGACATGATCGGCTGCATGACCAGCGACAGCCCTTCAGTAGAGAACTCACTGGTGAATTCTCGCAGCAAACGCAGATCAAGGCTTTGTTCGGCCAGCTCGTGACCATTGAGCTGCTGGGCGACCACTTGGGCACCTTGCTGTTTGCGTGCCTCGCGGGCGGCACGCTTGGCGACAACCAGCGCATCGCCGGGCTCGATGGCCGATGGTGTGAGCTCGACAACGCCAAAGGCGCATTGGAATTTGAATGGCATGGCGCCAATCATGATGGGCCTGAGCAACAGATCATCAATAATGCGCTGGGCCAGTTCACGCGCCTTTTCAAGGGCCATATTGGCAAAAAACACCAGGAACTCGGAACCGGTCAACCGACCCAGACTACCCTCGATACCCAGAATCTCTTTGATACGCTCGCAGATCTGGCGCAGCACATCATCGCCCGCCGCTTTACCGTACAGCTTGTTGACGGTTTTAAGGGAAGTGAGCTCGAGGTAGCCCAGCACCATGGTTTCGCCCTGGGCCATACGGGCAATACTGGCCTGCAACTCGGCATCAATGGCTTGCGGATTCAAGGCACCCGTCAATTGATCAATGTTTGACTCTACACCCAGCCGTGACAAGACATCGAGATGCGCACTAATGTCTTGCAAAGACCCTTCGATCTGGCCGTTTTCAAGCACCGCTTTTATCAGATAAATTTGCTGCTTTTGCTCGGGGTATTGAAGCGCTGCCTGCAACTCGAGCTCTGCAGGACCGCCGGCCTCGAGGGCTTTCAGCAAGCGGCTCAGACCCTCGGGCCCGAAGTGATTCTCCCAGTGTGCGCGCTCGCCTTCCAGACTGGAAATGCCCAACAGGTCTTTCATGGCCGGGTTGGCCCGCGTTAACTGGCCTTGCCTTGACAGGCTGAACAGACCGATCGGGGCAGCCTGATATACCCGTTTCAGCTCTTCCTGGGCGTGGATTCGTTGCTGGCGCTCTTTACGTTCGGTATTGGCAATGACCAGGGCAATAAGGACGCTGGACAACAACGCGGAACCAATGTGCAGCACCGTTTCATCAAAGGTCGTGAAGTCAAGGGCACGGGCCACCGCACCGACCGCACCCGAGCCAATGGCAATGACCACAATCAGGGCGAGCCCGTACCACAGGGCATCGACAGAATGGCGTTTTTGCTCGATCGCCAGGGCCATTAAATACACCACCAGACACGCTGCCAGCGTGACCAGCATCCACATCAGGGGAAGAAACTGCTCAAAAGGCAGGCCCAAGGCTGCAGCCAGCATCACAACACCGGAAAGACGACCGGCTGTTTGCAGGCGGGGCGCGCCCACCTGGGAAAGTTCGGTTTTGAACAGCTGGGTAAAGAGGGCGTAAGTGAGGATGTAATACAGCGCGATGGTTAACGAGCGCATCAGGGGCACCAGCGACGCAGGTACGGCCTGCCCAAGCCACTGCGTGTCCCACCCCATCGATAAGGCCGTGAGTCGCAGATTACCCACCAGCCAACCCGCAAACAGCACATACAACCATTTGCGACTGGCCACAGACACCAGCAGCAAACCCATGGACAGTGTCAGCACCCCGGCTTCAAGCAAAGGCACCACCTGAGCCATATTGGACGTAAAGTAACTTGCACGGCCCCAGTACACCAGGGAAGCCATTGCCACAAATACAACGATGACTGGCGCCAGATAGGCTGAAAAATCACTGAAGAAGCGATCAAAGTGTGAACGCCTTGATTGCTCGAGAGCTTCAGTATCTGGCGCGTTCATGTCACTCAAAATAGACCATCCTGTTTCACAACCCTTTTATGCCACACCATTGATCAGTCGAGAATGACCTCATCGGCAAACAGGCTTTCAAGCGTTTCACGCGGGCGTACCACACTAAACGTTTGCCCGTCGACCATAACTTCAGCCGCCCTTGGACGGGTATTGTATTGGCTGGCCATCGTGAATGCATAGGCACCGGCGGACATAATTGCCAACAAATCACCGGAAGCCAGGGAAAACTGGCGATCTTTGGCCAGCCAGTCACCTGACTCGCAAATGGGGCCGACAATATCGTAAAGCGGCGCGTCTTGCGCTGAAGCCGACTGCACGACAGCTTCAACACTGTGCCATGCCGAATACAAGGTGGGCCGGATCAGATCGTTCATGGCCGCGTCAACAATGGCAAAATTCTTGGCCTCGGTATGCTTGAGGTATTCAACCCGGGTCAACAAGACCCCTGCATTGCCAACCAGAGAACGACCGGGTTCCAGCACAATTTCAAGATGCCCCAAACCGGCCGCCTGCAAGCGCGGAAAGACTTCATCAAGCAGCATTTTGGGGGTCAGAGGCGTTTCGTCGGTATAGCGAATACCAATACCGCCCCCCAGGTCGAGGTGACGAATGTGGATACCCAGTGCCGCCAGCTTGCCAATCAGGGCAATCAGTTTGTCGAGGGCGTCGAGGTAAGGACTGACTTCTGTAATTTGTGAACCAATGTGGCAGTCGACACCGACCACGTCAAGGCTGGCGTGCTGCGCAGCGCGCTGATACACCGCAGGGGCCTGTTCGATGTCAATACCAAACTTGTTTTCTTTGAGGCCCGTCGAAATGTAGGGGTGGGTCTGTGCATCAACGTCGGGGTTCACACGCAGCGATACCCTCGCAACCACACCCATGTCGTGGGCGACCTGAGCCAGGCGTTCGAGTTCGGGCTCGGATTCGACGTTAAAGCACTTGACGCCGGCCTTAAGGGCCGCCTGCATTTCCCAGACCTGTTTACCAACACCAGAGAAAACAATTTTGGAGGCATCGGCCCCAACCGCCAGCGCACGCGCCAGTTCGCCACCGGACACAATATCAAAGCCGGCACCGAGTTTTCGGAACTCGTTCAAAACAGCCAGATTGGAATTGGCTTTCATGCCAAAACAAACCAACACATTGCGATGGGCTGCTGCCTGCTGGTAAGCCCCCCATGCGTCGCGCAAGGCTTGCCTGGAATAAACATATAAGGGTGTACCAAAACGCTCTGCCAGAACAGTCAGAGGCACCTGTTCGGCATGCAGGACACCATTGTGAAATGCAAAATGGGGAGAAACAGTCATGTGACGGCTAAATATTACGGGTTATGGAAGGCAACAATCATAGCAAAGGAATGGCTGCCGTCAGAGTTTTACCATACTGGGGTTAACGCGATATTTCAGCGCCTTCCGACATAACCTTGGGGGCCGCGGGGGGCTGGGTTAACGTGGCTTCAGGGGCTGCCGGTGGCGGTGGCATATATAACGCCCCCTTGTAACCACAACCCGCCAAAGAAACAAATAAAGCCATGCTGGCTACAATGCGGCTAACAGACACCGCGGGTATCGAACAAGACACTCGCATATCTTCAAACTCCTGATGCTTGACGGGTAAACATTATGACTGAAACTGAATTTCTTGCGCGTGCCGACGCCATACTTGACCACCTTGAAAGTCAGTCTGATGACTGGCTGGCCATGTACGATTTTGATATTGACGCACGACGCAACGGTAATGTCCTGACCCTGATTTTCAACAACAGCATTCATGTTGTGATCAATAGCCAGGCCCCGCTGCAAGAAATGTGGGTTGCCGCAAGAACTGGCGGCTTCCACTACCGGTTTGATGGCGAACGCTGGGTGGATACGCGTGGCGGCCCCGACATGGCCGAGGCGCTATCACAGATCTGTACCGAAGCGAGTGGCGGACAGCCACTGAACGTTACGGTTTAAGCCAGACGCCTAGAACTGTACCCGCTGCGGTTGGGCGGCGTCGGGGTTAGGCCCCGAGGCAGCGCCACCCAACTGGTTCAGCAAATCGCCGATACCATCGCCGGCGGGAACGCCGCCCGGCACCTGGCCATTCAGCATGAGTTCGTCAGCCGAGGGCAAGCCCACTCGAGCCACGGCTTTTCCGGGCGGAAATTCAGCAAAGTAGAACTCGCCGCCCTCGCGTAGCAAACCGTCAGGCAATGGGCCAGGATCGGCAACGGGCTCTGATTTCAGGGCAAAACGCATGTAGTCAAGCCAGATCGGCAACGACGCGCCGCCACCGGTTTCACGCGACCCCAATGAGCGCGGTTTGTCAAAGCCCATCCAGGCCACACCCACCAATTTAGGCGTGAAGCCCGCAAACCAGGCGTCGTGAGATTCGTTGGTGGTACCGGTTTTACCGCCCACATCGGCACGTTTAAGATCGCGCGCCAGGCGTGCCGCAGTGCCCTGACGGGCAATACCGCGCATGATGTCATTCATGACATAGACGGTACGCGGGTCAATGACTCGCGCAGCCGCATCGCCGGCGACCACTGGTTTGGCCTGCATAACCACCTTGCCATCGGCGTCGGTGACACGGTCAATGAGGTAGGGCGGTACGCGGTAGCCCCCGTTGGCAAATACTGTATACCCGCCGGCCAGTTGCATGGGCGTGACACCGCCTGCACCCAATGCCAGCGGAAGCACGGCCGGGTTACGGGCCTTGTCGAAGCCAAACCGCGTGATGTAGTCTTGCACATACTGCGGCCCGACGGCCTGCATGATGCGGATAGAAACCATGTTCTTGGACTTGTACAACGCCTCACGCAGGGTCAGCATGGGTTCGTAGCTGTTGCCGTAGTTTTTGGGCTCCCAGGCTTTCGAACCGGTTTGCTCGGCGGTCAGGCGGAACGGCTCGTCGGAAATCTGGGTTGCCGGCGTCAGGCCACGCTCAAGAGAGCTGGCATAAATGAACGGTTTGAACGCCGAGCCCGGCTGACGCCAGGCCTGGGTAACACGGTTGAACTGCTCTTCGAAGTCGAAGCCCCCCACCATCGCCTGAATGGCACCGTCTTGGGGCCGTAAGGCCACAAACGCGGCCTGTACCGAAGGCTTGTTCAGCAGTTCCCAGTAGTTGCCGTTTTTGCGGACATACACCACAGCACCGCGAGAGATACGCACATCGGACTTGGCATTTTTAGCCAGCCCGCGCGCAATGACCTTCAGGGCTGACTTGTCGGTCACTTCGATGATTTGTTCGGGGCTACGTGCAACCACGACCTTTTCAGGAGATGCCGACAGCACGACACCCACCATCAAGTCATCGCTGTCGCGGTATTTGTCTTGAATTTTTTCAATGATGGCGTCGAATTGCTCGGGCTTTTTCTCGATACCTTCGGGCAAATTGACCGTTTCTTCAGGGCCCGGATAGGGCGCACGACGGGTGTAATCAAGAATACCGTTGCGAACGGCCTCGTAGGCTTGCTGCTGACCTTTTGAATCCACCGTGGTGTAAATATTGAAACCACGGGAATAGATATTGTCTTGATAAACAGTAAACAACAGCTGGCGAGCCAGCTCGGCCACGTATTCAGCATGGATCGCATAACCCCCGGCCGGTGTGCCAGGCGCTGACTTGAGCACAATGGGTTGCTCGGCGGCCTGCTTGTATTCTTCGGGGGTGATGTAGCCCAGATCGCGCATACGACCCAGCACGTACATCTGGCGCGCTTTGGCACGTGGCATGTTGGCAATGGGGTTAAAGCGCGACGGCGCTTTGGGAATGCCTGCCAGCATGGCGGCTTCAGCAATCGTGATATCGCCCAGCTGCTTGGCAAAATACGTGCGCGATGCGGCTGCAAACCCATACGAACGATGGCCCAGATAGATCTGGTTCATGTACAGGTCAAGAATTTCGTTCTTTGACAGCGTGGCTTCAATCTTGAATGTCAGCAGCAGTTCGTAAAACTTGCGGGTATAGGTTTTTTCAGAGGACAAATAAAAATTACGTGCCACCTGCATGGTGATGGTACTGGCCCCTTGCGACTTGGCCATACTGGTGACGTTCGCCACCGCAGCACGGGCAACACCCAGCCAGTCGATACCGCTATGCTGATAAAAGCGGTCGTCTTCGGCGGCCAGAATGGCCGATTTCATGATGTCGGGGATCTCATTGAACCGCAACACATTACGACGCTCTTCACCGAATTCGCCGATCAGGACATTATCTGACGTGTAGATACGCAGCGGCACACGCGGCCGGTAATCAATCATGGCGGACAGATCGGGCAGATTGGGCCATGCCAAAGCCAGCGCCAGCGACCCTAATAACGCACCGCACAGCCCGAGACCGGCAAAGAATACGGTGGTTTTGATCAGAAAACGCCCGAACCAGTGACTGGTCTGCGGTGTAGCGTCTTTGGAAGATTTTGCGGATGAACTCATTTAGGGGCGATTTTAAGCTGGGGTGGCGTCAGACCCTGAGGGCTGATTCAAGATTGTGTAACAGTTTAATGCAGCACCTTGGGCCACGAGCCGAAGCGCTGGTGGGATAATACACACATGAACGACAAAACAAGCATCACTGCAGTTGCAGAACCGGTTTCTCTGGCTTTCAGCCGGCCCATTATTCTGGTCGGCATGATGGGCGCAGGCAAAACCACCATCGGGCGCAACCTGGCCAAAGTGGTCGGGCGCGAATTCATTGACCTTGACCACGCCATTGAAGCACGTTGCGGGGTATCTATACCCCATATCTTTGAGGTCGAGGGTGAAGAAGGGTTCCGTAAACGCGAAACATTATTGCTCGAAGAATGTTCACAGCAATCTGGCATTGTACTGGCCACCGGGGGTGGTGCGATACTGGCCGAAGAAAACCGGCGCCTGATGACGGAACGGGGTGTTGTTATTTATTTACGCGCCAACGCCGACGAGCTCTACCGACGTGTCGCCAAAGACCGCAACCGCCCGTTGCTGCAAACCGAAAACCCGAAAGAACGGGTAGCCCAGTTGCTGGCACAACGCGCCCCGCTTTACGAAACAACTGCGCACATTACCTTTGATACAGGCAGCATGCCTGTGGGTCAGGCGGCGCACGCATTGGTCCAACATCTTCAATCCATTCACGTACCCCTATGATCACCACTGTTAACGTTGCTACTCCTGGCGGACACTATCCCATCCATATCGGCGCCGGTCGTCTTGATCATCTGGGTGCCAGCGTGCCTGCCGATGTCACGGCCATTGCCGTGGTTACCAACCCTACTGTTGGGGCACTGTATGCCGAAAGAGCCCTTGATGCCCTGCGTAAAACCGGAAAAACGGTGATCTGCATCGAATTACCCGATGGCGAACATTACAAAGACTGGCAAACACTTAATCTCATTTTTGATGGCTTGTTACAAAACCGTTTTGACCGCAAATGTCTGCTGGTTGCCCTGGGCGGCGGTGTCATTGGCGATATGACCGGCTATGCAGCGGCCAGCTATATGCGAGGGGTACGTTTCCTTCAGGTACCCACCACGCTGCTGTCCCAGGTCGATTCATCCGTGGGCGGCAAAACCGGCATCAATCACCCGTTGGGCAAGAATATGATCGGGGCGTTTTACCAACCGATTGCCGTCGAGATCGATACCGATGTCCTGAAAACCCTGCCTGAACGCGAAATTTCTGCGGGACTGGCTGAAGTGGTGAAATATGGCCTGATCATTGATCCGGAGTTTTTTGACTGGTGCGAAGCGCGGGTAGACGCCCTGCGCGCCCTGGACCCCGAGGCCATCCGCTTTGCGATTCAAAGGTCTTGCGAACTGAAGGCCCAGGTCGTCGGTAAAGACGAACGCGAGTCGGGCCTGCGTGCCATTCTCAATTATGGCCACACCTTCGGTCATGCCATCGAAGCCGGTATGGGCTACGGCGAATGGTTGCATGGCGAGGCTGTGGGCTGCGGCATGTTCCAGGCGGCCGAGCTGTCTGCCCACACCGTGGGCCTGGATGAGGCCAGCGTCGCCCGCATCAAATCCATTGTTGACGCCATTGGTTGCCCCGTCACCCCTCCCAACCTGGGTACAGAGCGCTGGATCGAACTGATGCAGGTGGACAAAAAAACCGAAGGCGGGAGCCTGCGCTTTGTGCTTCTGCCTAAAATAGGTCAGGCGGTGGTGCAGGGTGCACCTCTGAATGTGCTGCGCGATGTGTTGCACAAAACTGCGGTACCGGTAATGTAAGGAGTTTGAATGTCGGCCCTGGCCCCGTATGCCTGTAACCCCGCGTTATCGCGCGGGCGTGTCCACAACGAAGTACCACCCACGGGTCGTTCAGAATTCCAGCGTGATCGCGATCGCATCATTCATTGCAATGCCTTTCGCTTGCTCGAGTACAAAACCCAGGTCTTCGTCAACCACGAAGGGGACCTGTTTCGCACCCGTTTGACCCACAGCATTGAAGTGGCCCAGATCGCCCGCAGCCTGGCGCGCAATCTGGGGTTGGACGAAGACCTGACTGAAGCCATTGCGCTGGCCCACGACCTGGGCCATACGCCGTTTGGTCATGCCGGGCAAGATGAGCTGAATGCCTGCATGCGCGAATTTGCCCCGGGTGCCGGGGGCTTTGAACATAATCTGCAAAGCCTGCGCGTGGTCGACACGCTGGAAGCGCGTTATGCCGCGTTCGATGGCCTGAACCTGTGTTTTGAAACGCGCGAAGGGATACTCAAGCATTGCTCGCTGAAACATGCACGCCAGTTAGGTGAAGTGGGCGAGCGTTTCATTTTGCGCCAACAGCCCTCGCTGGAAGCCCAGATTGCCAATCTGGCCGACGAAATTGCCTACAACAACCACGATATTGATGACGGCTTGCGGTCCGGCCTGATCACCATTGAGCAATTGCAGATGCTGGAGATTTTCGCCACGCATTACGCCCAGGTCATCAACCGCTACCGTAACCTTGATCGACAGCGCGCCGTTGCCGAGACCATTCGGGCCATGATCAACACCCTGATCATCGACCTGACTCAAACCACGCTTGAAAACATACGTCAGCATCAGCCCGACAGCCCGGACGCTGTTCGGCGCTGTCCGCCTTTGGCGGCGTTTTCAGGCCCGATACGGGCCCAGGCCGACGCCCTCAAGCGTTTTTTGCTGGATAACCTTTACCGGCATCATGCCGTCATGCGTATGACCGTCAAAGCCCGACGCATTGTGCGCGAATTATTTGAAGCTTATTTTCAAGAGCCGCGCCTGCTGTCAGCCACCCACCGGCGCGATGACCGCAATGAGCAGGCCAGGGCCATTGCCGACTATATCGCCAGCATGACCGACCGCTTTGCCATCAAAGAGCACCGCGAACTGTTCCAGATGAACGGAGCCCAGGTTTAGGTTTCTGGCAGGCGCTGGTTTGAAGAATGCCATCGACTCTATGGGTCAGAGACAGTTCAGGCATGAACAGGCCGTGGCCGGCTTTTTAGCCGACCGCCAGTACCCGTTGTAGCACCGGCGCAAAATCAGCGGCTTTCTTGAAGCCGATCACGCGTTCAGCCTTGATTTCTTCACCCTTGGCGTTGAAGAACATGATGCCCGGCGGCCCAAACAAACTAAAACGGCGCAACAGGGCGCGATGCGCCTCGGTGTTTTGTGTAACGTCGGCTTGCACCAAGACGAACTGCTGCATCAATCTGGCCACGACCGGGTCGGTGAAGGTGAATTTTTCCATTTCAATACACGACACACACCAGTCGGCGTAGAAATCGAGCAACACCGGACGTGCCGTATTGGCCAGCAACCGATCAAGCTCTTGAACGGAAGCCACACTGACGAACTGCGCTTTAATGTCTGCGGCCGTTAAGGCTTCGCCGCGGGTGGTGACGGTTGTGGTCATGCCGCTGCGCGTGGTGTAACTCGCCAGGGGCTGCAACACACTGTAGTGCCCTGTGGCAACCCCTACAAGCATCAACACCGACCACAGCGCCAATATCAGGCCGATGGCCTTGCGAAGGCTTGACCAGAGGCCCTCGGCTCCTGGGCTGAACACCCCCAACATGACGGCCGACCACAGCGCCAGCAGTATCCAACCCAGCACCATCACGACGTCCGGCAGTACCGGATTGAGCATCCACCACGCCGTCGCCAACAGCAGCATACCGAAGCACTGACGAATGCCTTCCATCCAGGGCCCCGCCTTGGGTATCAAAGCCCCGGAGCCTGCGCCCAGCACCAGTAACAAAACACCCTGGCCCCACGCCATCGCAAACAAGGCGCTGCCACCCAGCATCCAGTCACCGGTCTGGGAAATAAACAACAAGACACCCGCCAATGGCGCAGCCACACAGGGCCCCACAATGAGTGCCGACAGCACGCCCATCAGGAAAGCACCGCTGTAATGTCCACCCGGAATGCGTGACAGTCGCTGACTGAGCGCAGATTGCATGCCCGACGGCGCCTGGAAGGTATAAACGTTGAACATGGCCAGGGCTAGCAGGGCCAGCATCAGGGCAAACAAGGAAAGTACCCAAGGTGTTTGCAGCCATGCCGCAAGGCCCGCGCCTGCCAGGCCTGCCATCATGCCCATGACGGTATACAGCACCGAGACACCGAGCATGTACGTGGCTGCCAAAGAAAGCCCACGCCAGCGCCCCGGTTTGGTACCGGCAGACGTGCTGCCTGCAATCACGGCCAGCACAATGGGCACCATCGGCAAGACGCAGGGCGTAAAGGTCAACAAAACGCCTAACAGCAGGCTTAACGCCACAATCGTGAGGAAATCAGCCTGCGCCAGATACGCCGCCAAGCCACGGTCATTGGCATTCAGCAGATTAGAAAACCGGCTGCCTTCAGAGGCATCCTGAAGACCAGAAACTTTGCCACCTGCTTGGACAATCGGCGCGTTTCCGTTGCTAGCACTCGCCCTGGAAGGATTAATAACGCGATCCAGCGGCTCGGGAACCTGCGGCACCACACCTTTGCCTGATATGGCGTAACCGCCGTCAACCGGGGTTAATTGCAAGGTCTTGGTCATGGGTGGATAACAAAGCCCCGCATCGGCACACCCCTGGCTGGTGATACTGAGCGTTTGCGGACCTGCACCGGGTTTCAGGGGTACACGCAGTGTGACCTGCTGGTAATACACCTCGAGGTTTTCGTTGAAGGTTTCGTCAAACTTCACCAACCCGGGCGGGAACAAAACGTCTGCCACTACATCGGCGTCGGGTCGGGTGTTCAGTTCGAACCGCGTCCGGTACAGGTAGTACTGTGGGGCCACCTTGTAATGAATGCGTAATTCTTGCGGACCGGCCTGGGCCGCCGACATGACAAACGCCACTTCGGGGTCAAGAAAATCATCTTGAGCAACAGCTGGAAAAGAAAAAAGACCCAAAACTGCGGTCAATAAAACGACACAGCGCGTCATTAATGCTCTGAGGTGGGCCTGCTTGCAGTCTGGCATGTATTGAAACTCTGTTATCAAGCGCCGGGCGGTTGGGTTTGCTGTTCGACCCAGTCGGCGTAAGGCGCGTATCCACCGATCACCGGCAGCACCAGAATTTCCGGCACCTCGTAGGGATGCAAGTCTTTGATGCGGTTAATGACGTCGGGAACACGGGCGCGTGTTGTTTTGATGAGCAGGGGTACTTCGGTTGTGCCTTCCATGTCCCCCTGCCACATGTACATGGACAAGCCAGCCGCGCCAAGGTTCACACAGGCGGCCAG
Organism: uncultured Pusillimonas sp.; assembly: GCA_964440385.1. GTDB lineage: Bacteria > Pseudomonadota > Gammaproteobacteria > Burkholderiales > Burkholderiaceae_B > Neopusillimonas. The sequence goes on from CAYTSJ010000017.1 coordinate 12,392, forward strand.
ATGTTCTTCAACCAGGTAATGCGCGATACGTTTGGCAAGTAACTCGTCGGGGGCATTACTGAGGACAAGGACAAGATCAGGATTCATGAGGTTATTTGTTCAGATCAAGTGAGAGCCTGGTCGTGCATGATTTGGACGATGTCGTTCATGTTACCGACGTATTTGCGCACTTTGAGTATGCTGCTACGTCTGGTTCCATTGGCTTGAAATGGTTTGCCCAGTTTAACGCAGCATTGAAAACACCCCAAAAGTTAGGACGGGTGTCCAACTTTTGGGGTGCAGTTCACACGGCGGGGCTTTTTCACATCAAGTGAACCGGGTCTATACAGACCCGATCACCGCGATCAATTCATTTTGCACTGAGGTGCAAAGTGATCCTTTTTCTTTTCCATGACTTTACGCTGAACTTTCTGAACCAAAGCGCCTTTAGCGTCACGCTCGATACGGATCAGGTAGAAGTCCTGAATGGGGTGCTGGTTGGTATCAAATGCAAAGTTACCCCGCACGGTTTTGAATTCAGCTTTGCGCATGGCATCGCGGAACGCATCTGCCTTGCTCATGTCACCCCCGTTCGCCTTCAACCCGGCACCAATCAGGTTCGCCGTATCGTCGGCCCGTGCAGCGTAATGGGTG
>CAYTSJ010000018.1:0-12993 GCA_964440385.1 uncultured Pusillimonas sp.
GTCGTGTGGTGGCGGAATTCAGGGCCGACACCGTTGCGCATACCGACCAGCCCCAAATCAGCCAGTTGATCGAGCTTTTGCGTTCATCCAGTCCAACCTTTGAGCACTGGTGGACGCGACAAACCGTGATTGAACGTGAAGGGGGGCGGCGTGGTTTTCATCATCCGGACACTGGACGCGTGTTTTACCGGCAAATGACATTCAGTCTGGCCGTGCGCCCCGATTGCAAGCTGGTCATGCTGATGGAAGATGCGCAGTAAGACGACCGGGTTATCGGGCGTGATCTGTTTTACGGTTCGTGCGTTGTTGCAGTGCTGCGGTCGCATTGGCCGGCAACCGGATAAACGAGAAAAACGACAACATCGAAGCCCCGCCAATCGCAACGAAACCCCATGCCACGTCGGCCTGAACCAGGCTTGAGGCCCCACGAGCATTCATGCTGATGTTCATGACCAGCGCAGCACAGCCGACGCCAAGGCTGATGCCCAGTTGCTGTGCCATGGCCGCAAAAGTGCTGGCCTTGCTCATTTGATCTGGTCCGAGCTCGGCATAGGTCAGGGTGTTGACAGCGGTGAACAGCAATGAGCGGAAGATGCCGCCAATCGCCAGAATGATGATCATCAGCCAGAAGGGTGTGGTCGGTTGAAATAATGCACACAAGGCCACCAGCGCACCTGAAACCAGCGCGTTTGTTGTCAGGACCCGTTTGTAGCCGAAGGCTTCAATGACCCGGGTGGCGATGAATTTCATAAGTAACGCCCCGGCAGCGCTAGTGAAGGTGATCATCCCTGCCGCAAAGGCTGACATGTCGAACGCCACTTGCAACAAAATAGCCAGTAAAAACGGTGTGCCTCCAACCATGAAGCGGCACAGGTTTCCTCCCAGTACCGACATGGCAAATGACGGGATTCGTAATAAACCCAAGTCAACGATGGGGTGTGGATGACGTCGCGAATGCCGGATATAGAGCGCACCACACAGCGCACCGATACCGATCAGGCCCAGTGTCTCCTTTGCGGTCATGGCGGTATTGCCAATGGATTCAAAGCCTCGGATGAACGCTGCCAGTGCAATCCCGCTGAGCAAAAAACCGATCCAGTCCAGCGGTCGACCATGTGTCGGAAGATCGGGACGTATGTATTTCAGCGTCAGGTAAATACCCAGCATACCGGCCGGAAGGTTGATCAGGAAAATCCAGTGCCATGATGTGTAGGTGACCAGAAATCCGCCCAAGGGAGGACCCATGATCGGGCCTAGCAAGGCGGGCATAGCCAGAAAGGACATGGCTTTGAGCAGATCTTCTTTCGGGGTGCGTTGCAGCATGATGATACGCCCCACGGGTACCATCATGGCCCCACCCAACCCTTGAATGATCCTGGCGATGACCAACTGTGGCAACGTTTGTGAAAGGGCGCAGGCCATGGAGGCGATCGAGAACAGCGCAATGGCGGCTACGAAAACGCGTCGTGCACCAAAGCGCTCACCCGCCCATCCGCTGATCGGCACAAACACCGCCAAAGCCAGTAAATAGCTGGTAATGGCGACATTCATGCTGACCGGGGTGGTGTTCAGGGCGTGTGCCATGGCTGGAATGGCTGTGGCGACCACCGTGGCGTCCAGCATCTGCATGAACAAAGCGCAGCCTACGATGAAGGGGATTATCCGGATGGCCGAGCGTTCGTGCTCTGGCAAGTGGGGATTATGGCTGCTGAGCATCGAAGCAGATTCTTGTTTGACCTGGCTGAAGTAAACTTCAGGGTTGACGGCAATATTGCCCGGATCATTTTAGCGAACTCGTGCCATGGCCCAGAACTACGAATCTGAAATCACCCAGTTTCTCAAGCAGTACAAACAACAGCATCCCGATGTCGAACAGCGCCAGCGTGAAGGGCGTGCCCGTTTGTGGGACAAGAATCTTGACCCCGACCTGCAAGAACAGTTCAAAGCAGGCCGTGTGCAACAAAAGCCTTACGTTTACCAGACGCGTTAAGTTTTCATGGCTGTTTCAGGCGGGGTTTCGGCAGAGTTGTCGGCGCTGGTTGATCCTGCCGTCGATACGACGCCTGACGTCATAGATCATGTGGCACTGGCGCGTCTTTACGGCGAGCCGCTGTTTTCACTGCCGCAAGATCTTTACATCCCGCCCGATGCCCTGGAGGTTTTTCTTGAAACCTTCGAAGGCCCGCTTGATTTGCTGCTTTACCTGATCCGCAAGCAGAATTTCAATGTGCTGGATATTCCCATGGCCGAGGTGACCTTGCAGTATCTGTCGTATGTCGACCAGATCCGTGCGCACAATCTCGAGCTGGCCGGTGAGTATCTGTTAATGGCGGCGATGCTGATTGAAATTAAATCGCGCATGTTGTTGCCGGTCAAAAAGGCCGATACCGGCGAAGAGCCTGACGATCCCAGGGCCGAGCTGGTTCGTCGTCTGCTTGAATACGAGCAGATGAAACTGGCGGCGCAAAAGCTCAACGCGCTGCCTGTGCTGGGTCGTGATTTTCAGCGTTCGCATGCCCTGATGGACATCCAGTTTGAGCGTATGTTGCCTGATGTCAGTCCTGAAGATTTGCGCCAGGCCTGGGCCGACATCCTTAAACGTGCGCAGCTTAACGCGCATCACAAAATTACTCGCGAGCAATTGTCGGTTCGCGAGCACATGACAAAGATATTGCGTCGGCTGTCTGATGTGCGCTTTCTGGAGTTTACGCAGCTTTTTGACGAAGCCATCCGGCAAGGCCAGGGCGTGCCCGTCGTCGTGGTCCATTTTCTGGCCATGCTTGAGCTGGCCCGGGAATCGCTGCTGGAAATCACCCAGGCCGAACCTTATGCCCCCATTTATGTGCGTCTGGCATATATTCGTGCTGTCGAATAATGCTCGCCCACCGGAGATCCTTTTTTGAAAGTCGTTCACACCATTGAAGAATTGCGGGACCAGCTGCGTGGCCAGTTGCGTGTTTCGTTTGTGCCCACGATGGGCAACCTGCATCAGGGGCATTTGTCGCTGATGAAGCTGGCGCGCCAGCATGGTGACCCTGTTGTGGCCAGTATTTTTGTGAATCGCTTGCAGTTCGGGCCCAACGAAGATTTTGACCGTTATCCGCGCACCCTCGAGGCTGACATTGAAAAACTCGAGCGTGAACGCGATGTCTACGTGCTGTTTGCTCCGCACGAAAAAGAAATGTACCCCGAGCCCCAAAGCTATCAGATTTTGCCGCCACCCGATCTGGGCGGTATTCTTGAAGGCGAGTTCCGTCCGGGTTTTTTTACCGGCGTCAGTACGGTGGTGCTTAAGCTGTTTTCCTGTGTGCAACCCCAGGTCGCTGTGTTCGGTAAAAAAGATTACCAGCAACTGATGGTCATTCGTCATATGTGCCGTCAGTTTCAGTTGCCAGTCAAGATCATTGCTCACGAAACCGTCAGAGACCACGATGGTCTGGCGCTTTCGTCACGCAACCGTTATTTGTCAGAGCAAGAGCGTGCTGAGGCACCGCAACTGTATGCGGCCCTGCAGGGCGTTCGTTCACGGTTGTTGTCGGGTGCCAGCGACCCTGATGAATTGACGCATGAAGCCAAGGCCTGTTTGGCTGCGCGTGGCTGGGATGTCGATTACCTGACACTGCGTCGTCAGCGTGACCTGTGTGCACCAACGGCAGAGGAAATCAAAAACGCTGAACCGCTGGTTATTTTGTCGGCGGCCAAGCTAGGCGCGACGCGGCTCATCGATAATCTGGAAGTTTTTTAGTCTTTACTGCAGATCAGGGGCCTTGTGCCCCTGTTTTAGTCGTGCGCTTTTCAAGCGCGTGTCTATAGTGGTTTACGTTATTGCGGTTTCTACGCTGTCAGATCTGTCAGGCGACGAAATTGAAATGTCGTGGAACAATTTACAGACATGACAATAATCAAGGAGACAAACATGATCTGCACTGATGACTATGCCCGTCCATCGAAAGTCCTTACCCCGCGCGAGCGCGACGTTATGCGTTACGTTGCTTTAGGTACCGCCAACAAGGTCATTGCCCAAGAGCTGGGTGTGTCTCAACGCACCATCGAGGCTCATCGAGCGCGGATTTTCCAGAAAATGAAAGTTCGCAACGCCGTTGAACTGGCCCGCCAGGTTGCGCTCACTTTGCATGAGCCACAACAAGAATAAATTTGCCCCCGGCCTGAAAGCCGGGGTGATTGCCGTTATTAGCGGCAGTTCAGGGCAGGCTTGCCGGAAAGCTCATCAATGCCGTCAACTTCGGCCTGACGCGTCAAGCGGTAATCAAGCGCAGGGCGGGTGTCATTGATGGCGTCAATTTTCAGTACGTTGTCGGTCAGGAATGTCAGTCGTGCCTTGGTGGCTTTGCTTTCGGTTTCCAGAATCACACGCCAGGGGTTGTCGTTAACGACAACCCAGCAGCCCTGTTCGAGTTTCGTGACTGGCTGAGTGCCATCGAGTTGGACTGTTCTGGCACGCCATTCGCCGCTGGGTGCCATGGTGAGCGTGATTCGTGTTGCCGGACAGTTCTGGTTGCCGTCAAGCAGGCATGGTGTGGTGCCCAGGAATGTTTTAGCTTCGCGCAGCGGGCGAATGGCTGGGGCTTTATAGGTGGGTGCAGCCTCTGTAGCCGGTGTTGCGCCAGTTGTTTCGGTGGTGGCATTTTCTTTGGCTTCACCGAACCCTAATTGCAGCTGTGACGGCGCCCTTTGGATGGTGCGGCCTTGGGCCTGATGCTGGGCGTCACTTAAGGTCGACTCCGGACCGATTTCGTAGTAACCGGGGGCTTGTTGTTTGGCACAACCGGCAATAATAAATGCGCTGGCTAAAACAGTGGCCAACAGGCCGGGGCGGAGTGCATGCTTTTTTGGGGCGGACATGGTGATGTTCCATCAAGAATTTGGATCAACAGCTATTCTACGCAACTATCTGGATGGTCGTAATCCCCTTGTTAGCCTGGTGTCCGATGTCATGGCGTTACCGGCTGACTTTCTGGTGGTTTTGACCCTTGCCGGCAGTGCTTTTGGCGTCCTGATTTATTTTTTGGGTTTGCGTTACACACAACGTGTCGTAAGTGTGTTTGATTTGCCATCTGCGATTTTGTCATCCCTGCGCGTATCAGGTCTTGCCGTTCTGGGGTGGGGGTTGGCAGGTGCCACGGTACTGATTGTCGGTGTTCCGGCATGGTGTGTGACCCACAAAGTCTTGCTCTATCTTGTCGTTTGCGGGGTGTTAGGGATATTGGCGGTGGTTGATTGGTATACGGGCTTGTTGCCCGATGAGCTGACGCTACCCTTGATGTGGGCGGGATTGATCTGGGCGGGTTGGGGGTACGGCGTCTCTTTGCACCAGGCATTGGGCGGTGTGGTTGTATCTTATATGTTTCTTCTGGCGTTATTTCAAGGGTATTACTGCGTGCGTCAACGTGAAGGGATGGGGCAGGGTGATTTCAAACTGACGGCAGCGCTTGGGGCATGGGTGGGTTTGCCGGCGATTGCCGAACTTTTATTGTTGGCCTGCATGACTGGAGTGTTTTGGGTCGTGGTGCGTACAGGGTTTAGAGGCGCGGTGTCTGTATTTCCGTTTGGCCCTTGCCTTTCGATGGCTGGCGTCCTGTTTTTGATGAGTTTGCCGTCCTAAAATAGGGCACACACTCAAGACGGACAACAAGATGCTGAAAATTGGTTTGACTGGCGGTATTGGTTCGGGCAAAACGCGTGTCGCTGACCTGTTTCACGAATGGGGGGCAACGGTCATTGATACTGACGTCATTGCACATCAACTGACTGCACCGTCAGGGGCTGCGATGCTGCCGATTCGCGAAGCGTTCGGGGCCTCGGTAATGACTCCGGAAGGCGCGCTTGATCGCGCAGCCATGCGAGACATTGTGTTCCGCGATCCTGCCTCAAGGTCTCGTCTTGAGGCCATTATTCACCCCCTGATTGCCCTTGAGGCACAGGCGTTAGCGGCTGGTGCGACGGGGTGTTACCTTGTTTTTGTGGTGCCCTTGCTGGTTGAGTCAAAGCGCTGGCTTGATAAGGTAGACCGTGTTTGCGTTGTTGATTGCGACCCCGACACACAGGTTGCCAGGGTTCAGGCGCGCAGTGGGCTGACGCCAGATGCCGTTAGGCGTATCATGTCAGCACAAGTCAGTCGCGAAGCCCGTTTGGCTGTCGCGCACGATGTGGTGCTCAATGACGGCGGCACCACACCGGCGCAACTTCAGCAGCGCGCCAGGCAAGTGCACGAGCAATGGTGTGCCAGTGGGTCTCAGGTAAAACAATAAGGTAGCAGTCTCTGTGATTTTGTACGAATATCCCTGCAATGAACGGGTTCGGTCCTTGCTTCGGGTCGAGCATTTGTTCGGGCGCCTGTTTTTCTTCGCCGGGCAGGAAGACGTCAATCATCATCAAATCGCCATGGCCACACTGTTTGATTTGCTCGAGGTGTGCGACCGTACCGATTTGCGCGGGGCCGTGCTGCAAGACCTTGATCGTCAGCGCGCGGCGCTGGTTGCGTTGCGCGAGCATCCGGGTGTCGATGGTACGGCGGTCGAAAAGATGCTGGCTGATCTTGAAAGATCCAGTGGTGAACTGTCTAACGCAGGTCGCGTTGCCCAAGCCTTGCGCGACAACGAATGGTTGGCGACCTTGAAAGGTCGTCTGGCGGTGCCGGGAGGCTCTTCACCGGCCGACATCCCTTCTTATTACGCCTGGCAAATCAAACCCGCTTCAGTGCGTCAGAAAGACCTGCAGCACTGGATTTCTGCGTTTCGCCCGTTGTACAACGGGCTCTCCCTGATCTTGCGTTTGCTCCGCGAGTCCGGGCATGCCTCTGGGGTCGAGGCTGAGCAGGGGGCCTATCAGGAAATGCTCTCAGGCAAGTCTTTTCAACTGCTTCGTGTCTGGGTTGACCCTGCGCTTGGCGTCTTCCCCGAAATGAGTGCCAACAAGTATGTCATCTGGGTTCGATTCTTGATGCAAGATAACGAGCTCAAACCTATTGCGGTCACCCGGCGGGTGCCATTTCGTCTGTCGCGCTGCAACTTTTAAACCGCTGCATTTGTCACGTAATTGTTGCGTTTGATTTCAGAATCCTGGGCGTGTTTTGTCCTGCGGCTTTTTTCTGGGCGAGAATAGCAGCCATACTCAATTTACCTCTTCGGACACGGCAGGAGCTGTTCATGTCGAAAACGCGCGGAGTATTAGGCTCGCATCAACGTAAACGACTATTGATTCTGGTGGCGCTCGCTTTGAGTGTTGCGCTGGTCTGGTGGTTTTGGCGTTCCTCCTCAACCGACGCGACCCGTTCGTCAGGTCCCCCGGGTGCGGGCGGCATGATGGCCATGAAAGTCCCCGTTCGCTTGGCCACGGTAGCGCAAACCCAGATCAGCACGTTGTTTACGGCCGTCGGGACGGTCACGGCTTCGAACAAGGTGACCGTTCGCAGTCGGGTCGATGGCGAGCTGCAGCGCCTGTATTTTGAAGACGGTCAGAAGGTCAAGGCCGGTGATGTGCTGGCGCAAATAGACCCGCGTCCGTTTCAGGTCGCGCTGGATCAAGCGCTGGGGCAGCAGGCCCAGAATCTGGCTCAGCTCAAAAATGCACAGCGTGATTTACAACGGTATGAGCAGTTGTACGCCCAGAGTTCACTGGCCTTGCAGCAACTGGAAACCCAGCGTGCGTTGGTTCAACAATACCTTGGCGCCCGCAAATCCGATCAGGCCAATGTTGACAGCGCCCGCTTGCAGCTTGAGTTTGCAAAGATTACGGCACCGATGGGTGGTCGTCTGGGATTACGGGTGGTTGACGAAGGCAATCTGGTCTCATCCGGCAGCACCGAGGGGTTGGTCGTGATCACCCAGACGCAGCCGATTTCTGTGCTTTTCTCGATCCCGCAAGGCCAGTTGCCAGCGGTGCTTGAACGATTCAGACAGGCCGACGCGCTGCAGGTTGAGGCCTGGGATGGTGGGTTCAACCGGATACTGGCGCAAGGTACGCTTGAGGCGATTGATAACCAGATCGATGTGGCCACGGGTACGGTGCGTCTCAAGGCCCGTTTTGAAAACGATGATGACACCCTGTTTCCAAACCAGTTTGTCAATGTGCGGTTGCGTGTCAGTACTCAGGATGATGCCCTGGTTATCCCGACAGCGGCCATTCAGCAGGGCTCTGCCGGTGCTTTTGTCTATGTGGTTGGCGATGATGACAAGGTATCCATCCAGCCGGTAAAAACAGGGGTGATCGAAGGGCGACGCATTGCGATCACGGAAGGGTTGGTAGCGGGCCAGCGGGTGGTGACCGAAGGGGTTGATCGTTTGCGTGCAGGTACGCGCGTCCAGCCCATTGAGCCCTGAGGCCCGTCGTGAATTTGTCGCGTCAGTTCATTTTGCGTCCCGTGGCCACTACGCTGGCCATGGTGGCTTTGTTGATTGCCGGCATTCTGGCCTACCGGTTGTTGCCGGTATCTGCTCTACCTGAAGTCGATTACCCGACCATTCAGGTCTCGACGGCGTATCCAGGGGCCAGCCCTGATGTGATGACCGCTTTGGTTACGTCTCCGCTTGAACGGCAGTTTGGCAAGATGTCAGGGTTGACGCAGATGTCGTCCTCCAGTTCGGCAGGGGCATCACAAATTACCTTGCAGTTTGCGCTCGATGTGCCTCTGGATGTGGCCGAACAAGAAGTGCAGGCGGCCATTAATGCGGCGTCAAACTTGTTGCCGAATGATTTGCCAACCCCACCCATCTACAACAAGGTCAATCCGGCTGATACGCCGGTCATCAGTCTGGCGGTGACGTCACCGACATTGCCACTGCACGAAGTGCGTGATCTGATTGACTTGAGGGTGGCGCAGAAACTGTCACAGATCACCGGGGTGGGGCTGGTCAGTATCGCTGGCGGACAACGGCCTGCCGTGCGGGTTCAGGTCGATCCGCAAGCCCTGTCGGGCCAAGGCTTGACACTTTCATCGGTCCGTTCGGCCATTTTGTCGGCCAATGTGAATCAGCCCAAGGGCAATCTGGACGGTCCCGAGCGATCAACAACGATCAATGCGAATGATCAGTTACGTTCCCCCAAAGATTACGAAGCTCTCATTCTGGCTTACGAAAATGATGGTGCGTTGCGACTGGGCGATGTTGCCAGGGTGGTGCGCGACGCCGAAAACTTGCGTCAGGCGGCCTGGTTGGGCGCGACGCCGGCTATTTTGCTGAATATCCAGCGTCAGCCTGGCGCTAATGTGATCCAGGTGGTTGACCGGGTCAAAGCCTTGTTGCCTGAATTGCGCCGTAGCTTGCCGGCCGGGGTAGATGTCACTGTGGCGACTGACCGTACCCAAACCATTCGCGAAGCGGTGCGGCATGTCCAGACTGAAATGGTCATGGCAATTATCCTCGTGGTGCTGGTCACTTTTGTCTTCCTGAGAACCTGGACGGCAACATTCATTCCCAGCGTTGTGGTGCCACTGTCGTTGGTGGGGACGTTTGCCCTGATGTATTTGCTGGGCTTTAGTGTCAACAATCTGACGCTGATGGCGCTAACGATTGCAACGGGCTTCGTGGTGGATGATGCGATTGTGATGATCGAGAACATTGCCCGACACCTGGAAGAAGGGTTATCGCCTATGCAAGCGGCCTTGAAAGGGTCTGCACAAATCGGTTTTACCCTGATTTCCCTGACATTGTCGCTGGTGGCGGTATTGATTCCTTTGCTGTTCATGAGCGATGTCATTGGCCGCTTGTTCAGTGAGTTTGCGCTCACATTGGCGGTGGCTATCATGCTGTCACTGGTTATTTCGCTGACCCTGACACCGATGATGTGCGCGCGACTGCTTAAAGTTGAGTCCGAAGAGCGGTTGGGTCCAATTCAGCAGCGTATCGGGCAGGCCATTGATCGGCTTGTTCAAGCGTATGACCGCAGTCTGGTCTGGGTGTTGTCTAACCAGCGCAAAACCCTGTGGGTAGCTTTTGCTACCTTGGTGTTGACGGCGTTGTTGTACGTCTGGGTGCCCAAGGGGTTTTTCCCCCAGCAAGATACCGGCCTGATTCAGGCGATCAGTCAGGCCGATCAGACCGTGTCTTTTGGCGAGATGGCCAGACTGCAGCAGCAAGCGGCCCAGGCCATTGCCCAAGACCCTGATGTCGATGCCGTCACATCGTTTACGGGGATCGACGGAACCAATGTGACGCTGAATACCGGTCGACTGCAAATTGCACTCAAACCGCTTGATCAACGGGCGGACAATGCGCAGACCATTATCCAGCGTCTTCAGCAGCGATTGCAGGCGGTCCCGGGGCTGCAGGTCTTCATGCAGTCGGTGCAAGATTTGACCATTGACGATAAAGTCAGCCGGACCCAGTACCAGTTCACCTTGTCAGACCCTGAGCCCGCCGTGCTTGAAACCTGGGTTCCGCGCCTGGTCGACGCTTTGCAACATCAACCGGCGCTGGCAGATGTGACCGATGACTTGCAAACGCAGGGTTTGCAAACCATCTTGCAGATCAACCGCGATACGGCTTCCAGGCTGGGGGTGACGCTGTCGGCCATCAACGAAGCGCTTTACGATGCCTTCGGTCAGCGGCAAATTTCCACCATTTTTACGCAATCGGCGCAGTACCGTGTTGTGCTGGAAGTGGCCCCCGAGTATCGACAGAATCCGGCTGCGCTTGAATTCGTTCATGTGCAAACGGCTCAGGGGGGCACGGTTCCGTTAACCAGCCTGGTCACCGTCAGTCAGTCGGCCGGTTTGTTGTCGGTAGGGCGCCAAGACCAGTTTCCTGCAGCTACCGTCTCGTTCAATTTGCCTCGAGGCGTGGCCTTGTCGGATGCCGTTGAGGTGATTCAACGCACCTATGCCGGGCTGGGTGTGCCGGCGTCTGTCGAGCTGCGCTTTCAGGGGGCCGCCCGTGCCTTCGAGGCCTCTTTAAGCAGTACGTTATGGCTGATGCTCGCGGCTGTGGTCGCCATGTATATTGTGCTGGGGGTGTTGTACGAAAGCTACATTCACCCTGTCACCATCTTGTCGACCCTGCCCTCGGCCACCGTGGGGGCGCTGCTGGCGTTGATGCTGTCTGGCAACGACCTCGATATGATCGGCGTCATCGGCATCATCTTGCTGATTGGTATCGTCAAGAAAAACGCCATCATGATGATTGACTTTGCGCTGGATGCCGAGCGTTCACGTGGGCTGGCTCCGCTGGCCGCTATCCATGAAGCGGCCTTGTTGCGTTTCCGGCCCATTCTCATGACAACGCTGGCTGCGCTGTTCAGTGCGATTCCGCTCATGCTGGCGACCGGTGCCGGTTCAGAGCTGCGCCAACCGTTGGGGTTGGTCATGGTGGGGGGGCTCATTTGCAGCCAGCTACTGACGCTGTACACCACCCCGGTGATTTATCTGATGTTTGACCGGATTTCTACCCGTTGGCGTTCACGCCAGCCAGCATCCGGTACCGGGGATCTCGCGTGAGGTGGCTGGGCATTTTCATTGTTCGTCCGGTCGGGACGACGCTGATCTGCCTGGCGATGGTGCTGGCTGGCTTGCTGGCATTGCGCATGCTACCTGTTGCGCCTTTGCCGCAGGTTGATTTTCCGATGATCTCGGTAACGGCGCGTTTGGCCGGTGCCAGTCCTGAAACCATGGCCTCCAGCGTGGCGATGCCGTTGGAACAGTCACTGGGTACGATCGCAGGCCTGACCGAAATGAGTTCCCGTAGTACAGAGGGCTCCACCCGTATCACCCTGGTGTTTGACCTTGATCGCGACATTGACAGTGCGGCGCGGGATGTTCAGGCGGCGATCAATGCTGCCAGGGCGTCGCTGCCTTCAGCCCTGCGGGACAACCCGACTTATAACAAGGTCAATCCGGCGTCAGCCCCCATTATGGTGCTGGCCCTGACCTCAGACACTTTCACCCAGGGCGCGTTATATGACTTGGCCGCGACCGTGCTGTCGCAAAAGCTGTCACAGATCAAGGGTGTCGGCGAGGTCAGTATCGGCGGCAGCTCTTTGCCGGCGATTCGTATCAGTCTGAATCCGCAGGAGTTGGCGGCGGCAGGGGTTTCGCTGGATGAGGTCAGAACAGCCCTGGGTAATGCCAATACCGTCCGGCCTTTGGGTGTTCTGGAAAATGACACCTACCATTGGCAGATCAGCACGGGTGGACAGCTGGATCAGGCGCAACAGTATCGGCCTCTGGTCGTGGCCTGGCGCGATGGGGCTCCGATCCGGTTGCAGGATGTGGCGCACGTTGAGGAAGGCGTCGAGGAAATTTTCAATGTTGGCTTCTACAACGACAAGCGGGCGGTTTTGCTGATCATCCGCCGTGAACCTGATGCCAACATTATCCAGACCGTGGATGCCATTCGTGACCTGATGCCGGCATTTCAGTCGATGGTGCCTTCGCAGGTTGATCTGGTGATTGCCCAGGATCGCACGCCCAGCATTCGGGCTTCGCTGGATGAGGCCCGTTTGACCTTGATCATTGCCGTGGTGCTGGTGGTGTTCGTGGTGTTGCTGTTTTTGCAAAATGCACGGGCGGCCTTGATTCCCAGTCTGGTCGTCCCGGCATCGCTGATCACCACGTTTATCCTGATGTGGGCGCTGGGCTACAGCCTCAATACCATGTCGTTGATGGCGCTGATTGTAGCTACCGGTTTCGTGGTCGACGATGCGATCGTTGTACTGGAAAACATCATGCGCTACATCGAGCAGGGGTACAGCCCCTTGCGAGCGGCTTTCAAAGGCGTACGTGAAGTCGGTTTTACCGTGGTCGCCATGAGTCTTTCGCTGGTGGCGGTGTTTATTCCGATCTTGCTCATGTCGGGGATTGTCGGCCGATTGTTTCGCGAGTTTGCCATGACGCTATCGGCAGCAATCCTGGTGTCTTTGCTGCTGTCGCTGGTACTGACCCCAATGATGTGTTCTCGCTTGTTGGGGCGTGCTGCCGTGCAGCCGCGTCCTGACGGGGCCGTAACCCGCGGGCTGCAATGGCTGGGTGATGTGTCTGCCCGG